>VGYP01000024.1 GCA_016872955.1 Planctomycetota bacterium | reverse complement strand
GGACGCGGATCGAGCCGATGCTCCGCCCCGAGATCAGGGGTCTGGCCGTGGAGATGACCTTGCCGGACTACCTCGGCCGCACGGAGCCGCTGCGTCAGGAGGTCCGCGGTGGCACGATCGCGCCGGTCGAGGGCAGCCGCATCGAGGTCGTGGCGACGGCCGACCGCGAACTCGCGGTGGCGACCGTCGATGGCGCGCCGATCGAGCCCGCCGGCGGCCAGATCCGCACGCCGCCCCGCGAGGCGGCCGGGAAGTCGACCATCGAAATCACCTGGCAGGATCACCACGGGCTTTCGGGGAGCCGACCGCTCTCCCTCTCGGTCGTGCCCCGCGGCGACGAGCCGCCGGTCGTCGTGGCGATCGACCTGCCAGCCAATCGCGACATCCTGCTCGACACCGACACGCTCCGCTTCCGCGTCGCTGTCCGCGACGACTTCGGCATCCGGCGGGTCGGCCTCGAGTGGGAGGGCCTGTCCGACTGGTCGACCGGCGGCGACGACCCGGCGGCCCGCACCCGCGGCGAGCGGCTCTTGAAGGCGGGCGGCAGCGACGTCGAGTCGCTCGAGGCCACGGCCACCTTCTGTCCGGCGGCGGTCGGCATCACACCGCAGCCAATCTTCCTGCGGGCCTTCGCGGAGGACTTCAAGCCGGGTCGGCCGCGGTCGACGTCGCCACCGCTGTTGATCTACGTGGTCGACAAATCGGAGCATGCCCTGGTGCTCAACACGCGGCTGGCGCAGTTCCGCCAGCAGGCCAGCGAGGTCCGCGATCGGGAGCTCTCGCTGTTAGCGGCCAACAAGGAACTCCGCGACCTTCCGGCGGAACGACTGCTCGACGACGACGTGCGTGGCCGTCTGGCCGGACAGTCCGCAGCCGAGGAGGCCAACGCGCGGCGGCTGGACAGGCTCGTCGACGAAGGGGGCAAGCTCGTGCGGGAGGCGATGAAGAATCCGGACTTTGAGGCGGCGACGCTCGAACGGCTCGCCGAAGATCTGCAGGCGCTCTCCGATATCGCCGCCACCCGGATGCCGGGCGTGGCCGATCTTCTAGCCCAAGCCGCGGCAGCCAAGCAGGCCACGGCCGGGCAGTCCGGGCCGCCGACGCCGAGGGGGCAGGCGAAGCTGCCGGCCGGCGAGACGAAGCCGTCGGCGGGGTCGCCGCCGGCAGGTGAACCGGGCGATCCGTCGCAGCGGCCGCCGCAGGTGGGCGAGGACCGGAGCCCGCCGGGCGGTGGCGGTCAGGGTGGTCAGCCGCCCGAGGCGGGCGGGCCGCCGGTGCCGCAGGTGGTCGACAAGGAATCGTCCCAGCGGCCAACGGATCCGGCGGCCGGCGAGTCGCAACGTCCGGGGGGTGGGCAGGGCAGGCTGGGCCTGCCCTCGACCCAGGCCGGGGTCTCGAAGCCGCAGCCCGCCGGCGAACAGCCGCCGGCCGAGCCACCGGCCGATGAGGTGCTCGACGAGGCGATCGCCAAGCAGGAGGCGCTCTTGGAGGAGTTCGCGAAGGTGGCCGAAGAGTTGGCGGCGGTGATGGCCCGGCTCGAGGGCAGCACCTTCGTGAAGCGGTTCAAGCTCGCTTCCCGCGAGCAGGCCTCGATCGGCGGCCGACTCGCGGGACTGGCCACCGAGGCCTTCGTGACGCCCGAGGTGCGGCCCACGAGGGTAGCCGAGGCGATCGGCGGCGTCCGCGAACTGACCGAGCGGGAGACCGGCAAGGTCTCGGCCCTGATGGATGATATGCAGGCCTATTTCGATCGCCGCCAGCTGCCCGCCTTCCGCACGGTGCTCGATGAGATGAAGGACCTCGACGTGCTCGGCAGCCTCCGGCGGCTGTCCGACGACGTGGCCAAGACGGCTGGCATGTCGATCACCCAGGCCGAGTTCTGGTCCGACACGTTCGATCGCCTGGCGGACGATCTGGTGCCGCCCCAGGAGGGCGGAGCCGGTGGTGGCGAGGGGGAGGGGGAGCCGCGTGAGAGCGTGCCACCGGAGGTCGTGCTCGAGGTGATGAAGGTGCTCGAGGACGAGGTCAATCTCCGCGAGGAGACCCGTGTCGCCGAGCAGCGGAAGGGGGCCTTGGACGGCAAGGAGTTCGCCGCGGCCGCCGGCCAGCTCGCCGACCGGCAGGAAGGCCTGGCCGACCGGATCGCCGACGTCATCGATCGGCTGCTGGAGGAGCCCGAGGGCGAGCGGCAGTTCGCCCAGGAACTCGCGCTGTTCGACAAGGTCGAGAAGGTGATGGTGGAGACCGCCGAGATTCTCGACACCCCCGAGACGGGTCCCAAGGCGATCGCGGCGGAGAGCGAGGTGATCGAGCTGTTGCTCGCCGCCCAGGCCGCCAGTTCGGGCGGCGGGGGTGGCGGCGGCGGGGGCGGGGGCGGCCTGACCCCGGGTGGCGGTGGCGGCGGATCCACGAGCGACTCCGCGTTGGCGCTCGTCGGGGCCGGCAACCGTACCGCGGCCGAAGCGGGGGGCGAGGACGAGCAGGCCACGGGTGTCTCGGGTCGCGTCCTCCCCGACGAGTTCCGCGCCGGCCTCGACACGTACTTCAACCGCCTGGAGAAGGAGCGGCGATGACGCATCCTGCCCGCCACCGTTCGGTTCGCCGCCTCGCGGGTGCGGCGGTGGTCGTGGCCTTTGTGACGGCGTCGGCCAGCGGGCAGCAGACGCCGCGGCTCGAGGTCGAGTCCTTCATACACGAGGAGTTGACGCTCGGCGTCGATCCCTGGTGGGGCGATGCCACCGGCCAGACGGCCGATGTCCGGCCACGGCCGGCACAGCCCGCGCAGGCCCGGCTGGCGACGGTTCGGCGGGGCCGAGGCCTTCAGTCGCTCCAGCGGGAACTCTCGGTGATCCGCGCCGTCGAGCCCTCCCTCGATCCGCCCACGCGGGCAAAAATCCTGGCCGCCGGCCGCAAGGCGGTCGAGGATCAGGCGTCCGGCGCGATTCCACTCGTCGGCGGTATGGAGGCCGCTCTCGAGCGGGTGCTCGGCCAAGTGGTCGGGCCGGCCTCGGCGGCCGCGTACCGCGGTGAGCTGGAGGCCCGCGCGGCCCGACGCAAGGCCGCCGCGATCGCGGTCCTCGTCGAGTCGATCGATCGCGACGCGCTGCTCGATCACGCGGGCCGCGCCGCCCTCGCCGCGGCGCTGCGTGAACGCTGGCAGCCGGAATGGGAGACGGTCGTCGCCGCAGCGCAGCGGCAGCGGATCGGCGAGTCGCGGCTGCCGGCCGGCGTCACCGAGGCGGCCGCCATCGTGCTCGACGGCGACACGTGGGCCGCCTGGCGGCGGCTGGCCAGGGAGGCAGAGTGATGAGTCGCGGCTGGTTTCCGGTGATCCTTCTCGGCGCGTCGCTTACGGCGGCCGGCCTACGGGCCGGTGACGACGTGGTGGTGGATGGTATGTCGGCCAAACAGCCCGCCGAGGCGGTGCGCTTCGCGGCGGTGAACGTGAACCTCGCGGTGGGCCAGATCGTGGTGGGCCAGGGGGTGGGAATCCGGCAGGTGGAGTACGACCTGGCTGCGATGTTCGATCAGAAGGTGTTCCGGCGCGGCCGGGCGGTGCGGCCGGTGCGGATCGTGGGGGGCCGCATCGAGCAGGTCGGCGAGGGAACGGTCGGCAGCGACACGCTCGAAGGGCTCGCCGAACTCCGGCGGCGGGCACTGACACGGATCGCGATCCTCGAGCGGGTCTGCGGGCTCGGCGGCCGGCAGCGGGCGGTCCTCGAACTGGCGGTCGAAAGCGATCTCCGTCGCCTGGCCGGCGAGATCGACCAGGTTCGCCGCAAATACGCCGGCGGCAAACTGCAGGCCTCGGCTCAGGGAGAGCATCGGGAGCGATTTCGGGAGCTGCAGGACGACGCGCTGGCCTGCCGGTCGCGGATCGAGCATGTCTGGCGGCAGGGCTCGCTGCTCTCCGCCGTGAGCCGGGGGGCGCTCTCCTCGGACCAGGTGGCGGCTTTCGAGGACTGGCTGACCGCCCGCCGCGCCACCCGCTGGGAGGCGATGGTGCGGATGGCCCTGGGCTGGTTCGACGAGTCGGCGCTTGGACTGTCGGCCGTGCAGCACGACGCGTTGCTGGCGAGGCTCCTGGCCGACGTGCCGCCACTGGTCGTGTTCGATGACGTGCCATGGGGGGCGACGGCGTCCCGGGCCGGCGACCTGCAGACGATGGTGGTCGCCGAGCGGCTCGGCCGGCTGGACAAGGCCGAACTGCAGCGGCTGTTCGACGCCCGACAGTGGCTGGCGATCGAGCAGTTCATCGGTCACTACGGGAGCCCCGAGGTGTTGCAGCAGTTGCTCGTAGAACAGGGTGTGTTGGAGGAGCAGCCATGAGGTCGGCAGCACGGCCCCGGTCCCGAGTCCCGTTCCGTCTGGCGGTCGCCGCCGCGGCGATGGCCAGCGGCGTCGCGGTCGGTGAAGGGCCGCTGGTGCGGTACGGCGACCCGGTACCCCGCGACGTCCGCGAGATGTACGACGCCGGTGTCCGCTACCTCCTCAAGACGCAGGATGCCTCGGGCGCGTGGAAGGACGGCCAGGCCGGTCCGGGCGTGACCGGGATGGGGGTGATGGTGCTGCTGGGATCGGGCGAGGATCCCAACTACGGGCCGTATCGCGTCCCGATCCGCAAGGCCCTGCGGAGCATGATCCTCGAGCAGGACTCCGCCACTGGCTTCCTGGCGGCCGGCGGGGGCCACGACAGCATGTATCAGCATGGGTTCGCGATGCTGGCCATCGCGGAGGCCTACGGCGCCGTCGACGACCGCACGCTCTGGAGTGAGGCGGACGGAATGCGGGGCCCCGGCGCGGGCCGGTCGCTCGGGCAGGCGCTGGAGTTGGCCGTCCGCTGCGCGGTGACGTCGGCCAAGAAGAATCCCCACGGCGCCTGGCGGTATTCGCCCGACGCCCGCGACGCCGACACGTCGGTCTCGGGTGCCGTCCTGATGGGCCTGCTCGGGGCCCGCAACGCCGGCATCGAGGTGCCCGACGAGACGGTCGACCGGGCGATCAAGTACTACACGACCATGACTTCCGGCAACGGCCAGGTCGGCTATTCCGGCGGGGCCGGCGGGGGCAGCGACGCCGTGACGAGCATCGCGGTGCTCGTCTACGCGATCGCCCGCCAGAAGGGGCTCCCGCAGTATGACAAGGCGCTGTCGTACCTGAAGGTCCGCAGTCGTGACGTAACCGCGGCGGCGGAGGGTTACCCGACCTACACCCGCTACTACCGGGCCCAGGCGCTCTTCCAGGGGGACGTGGCCGCCTGGGAGCAGTGGAACGCGGGGCTCGTGCAGGAGCTCAAGAAGATGCAGTCCAAGGACGGCAGTTTTGCAGGGTTCGCGGGGCGGGGCGGCGGGTTCGGCGGCACGATCGACACGTCGCTGGCGCTGCTGTCGCTGGCCGTGAACTACAAGTTTCTCCCCGTCTATGAGCGGTGACGTGACGAGCCCCCGGCAACGAGCCCCGTGGCTGGTGGTTGCGGCCTTGGTGGTCGCGACCTCGGGGGCGGTCCGCGCCGATGAGCCGGACGCCGCCCGACAGGCCGCGGAACGCGATGCGAAGGTGCTCGGCTGGCTGCTGCAGCAGGGCCGGCGGGTGATCGCACCGCCCGTCCAGGCCGAGGTGCGGAACGACCAGACGGAGCAGATCGCCCAGCAAGCCAAGCAGATGGAGCGGTTCTTTCAGCCGATGCTGCACAGCGAACTGGAACTCGTCAGGCTCTGCTGCGACGGCCTGGATCCCGGGGACCGCAAGCGGTTGCTCGCGATCGGGTATAAGGCGGTCGTGACCGCCGCGCGAGGTTTCGCGGAGCGTCAACTGACGGCGCGGTTGGGCCGCGATCCCTACGACCCCCGCGAGGAGATCCGCAAGCGGCTTGCCGCCGCCGTCGCGGAACTGGCCAGTCGGGAGGAAGCGACGGCCTACGCCGCGGCCGTCGAGCGTCGCGCCGCGCGACGGAGCGAGGCGACGCGGGTGGCGATCGTGGCCCGGCTCGACCGCCAACTCGACCTCACGGCGGCCCAGCGCCGGGCGATCGAGGCCGATCTGGCGACGACCTGGCAGCCCGCCTGGATCTGGGAGATCGAGGGCCGAGGCCAGATGCGGATCAACGACTATCCGATCGCGCCCGATCAGGCCGCGGCGGCGATCGAGCCCCATCTCGATGCGGAGCAGGCCGCCGAGTGGCAGCGGTGGTGTCGGGCCGCCGGATCGCGGATGGCGCCCCCTCACTTCAACTGGAGCTTCGACGGACAGGGGCTGCAGCAAGTCGACGGCTGGTGGACACAATGACCACGGGGATCACCAGTCGGTCGACGTCGCGTGATCGCCGCCGGGCGGTGCGGGCCGGATTGTGCCGGGCCCTCGTCGTTATCCCGCTGCTGGCTGCCGGTCGCCCCGTCCCCGCGGTTGACGACCAGATCGTCGGTGAGGCGGCGGCCGACCAGGAGGGGCAGCGTCAGCCGCACATGCTCGATCTGGGCATGAACTTCGACGCCAACCTGTTCGAACACCGGGGCAATTCCTGGGTGGTGCGAGGTGGTCCGGCACCGCCGCCGGCCGCCGAGCGGCCGCCCGAGCCCCTGGCCCTCAGCCGTGGCCGGGAGATGGGCCTGCGGCGGCTGGAGCGGATTGAGGCGGCCTGCGGTATCGCGGCCGAGCAGAAGCGGCGGCTCGTCCTGGCCGTGGAGTCGGACGTCCGCCGGTTCGTGGCCGAGGTCGAGACGACCCGTGAACGCTACGCGGGCCACCAGATCAACATGAACGAGCCCGCCGGCCAGCGCGAGTGGCATTCCTTCCAGCAGGACGTGAAGCGCTGCCGCGACCAGCTCCGCGACCTGTTTGACCGGGGATCCCTGTTCGCCACGGTGCTCACCGCGACGCTCGACGATGGCCAGCGGACATGCCTGGCGACCGAGATCGCGGCCCGGCGGTCGTTTCACTGGCGGGCCATGGTCCTCGAGGCGACCAGCAAGCTGGACGATTCGCTGGGGCTCGACCAACGTCAGCACGACGCCTTGGTCAAGGAACTGTTGTCGCACGAGCCGGCCCTGCGGACCGAGGCGGACATGCTCGCCCGCGACGACGTGAACCTCCGTCGCAGCCTGGTACTGATGGTGATGTCGGAGTGCGATGCCTCGCGAATCCGGGCGGCCGTCAGCGATCAGCAGTGGCGGATGCTCGCCGTGCTGATCAATCAGGGGAAGGCGATGCGGTCCTGGATCGAGCAGCAGGGGGTGATCGAGGGCAAGCCCTGACCCGGGCGGCCGCCGATCAGGCGGGCGCGGGAATCAGTTCCGGCGGCACAGCCGCCTCGGGGCCGGCGGGCAGTTCTTCCTTGGTCGGCAGCTCGTCCTGTCGCGTGGCGGGATCCCGGGGGGGCGCCTGCACCGGCCGCGCGTCGGCCCCGATCGTCTCGAACGACTGCCTGATCGGCCCGCGGCTGAAGACCCCCGGCCGCGAGTGGCCATAGTCGAGGTAGATGCTCGCGTCCCGCTGCCGCGCCCGCCGATGGGCGTCGAAGTAGGCCTTGCCGGGCCAGGGACCTTCCGCGAGGAACACGCCATTGTATTCTAGGAGCGACCCCTTGCGGTAATGCAGCTGGGAGATCGAACGGCTGTAGTCGATCAGCGAACGGTAGTAGGCGCTCTCGGCCTCGGCTCGCCGCCGCTGGGCGTCGAGAAGCTGGTCGAGCGTGACGGTGTTGGCGTCGTAGGCCGCCTGCACCGCCTCCACCTGCCGCTCGGCTGCCACGCGACGGTTGAAGTTGGTCTGGGCGAGCGCGAAGTTGGTGTCGACGCTCCGCACCGCGTCGACCAGCGCGTGCGAGGCTTCCAGCTCCTCGTCCTGGAGTTGGGCCCGCGCCCGGGCCAGCTGCAGCTGGTGGTGGCGGACGGTGGCCAGTTCGCGACGGAATCCGAGCGGCATCAGGAACTGCGCCCCGGCCTGCCACTCCTGGAACTGACCGGAGAACAGTGTTGAGTAGGAGTCGGTGCCCCGCAGCGGGTCGACGGTGTCGGCCGCGTACGGGTTGTAGTTCTGGTTGATCAGGTCCTGGCCCATTCCCAGGAACCGCCAGCGGCCCACCAGGTCGAGCCGCGGCAGGATCAGGTTCTTGGCGGCCACAAGTTCGAGTTCGCGCTGCTTGATGATCCACTTCTGCTTGCGGAGTTCGGCGGAACGGGAGAGGGCCTCGACGAGCGCCTGCTGCCAGTCGAAGGTGATTCGGGCGGTGGTCGGCTCGTCCGAGGGGCGGATCAGCCGGCCGTCGCTGGCCGAGATGCCCATCATGAACCGCAGCCGGCTCTCGGAGCGGTAGACGTCGGTCAGGGCCTGCTCGACCTCGCTGCGGAAGAAGAAGTACTGCTCGCGGGCCTGGGCCTCCTTGTCGGCCTCGCCGCCCCGCGACTGCTCGACGTAGAGTGCGTGCACCTTCCGCCAGGCCTCCAAGGCCGAGTCACGGCCGGCCTTGCGCGCCTCGAGGTTGCGGTAGGCGAAGTAGAGCTCCCAGTAGCTCTGCTCGGTGTCGCTGACGAGGTTTCGGACCCCGGCCTCGAAGTCGGCCAGCGAGATGTCGGCGTTGATCCGGGCCAGGAGCACGCCGCGGAAGTTGGGCCGACCGTAGACATTGTCGAAAAAGTCGGGGCCGGCGATCCGGTTGTAGGTGACGCCGGCACCCTGGAGCAGCGGCTGGCTGAACGTGAAGTCGTAGTTGGTCGTCCAGGTCGAGGGGACAACGACGTTGCCGCTGCCCGGCGGCGACTGCTCGCGGATCGGCGAGTTGTTGTTGTCGTAGACCGTCTCATTGGCGAACCCGAAGCTGGCACCGGTCGCGGTCCGCTTGGTGAGCCCGGTCCGCCAGTTGGCCGTGTCGCCGATCAGGACGCGGGGGAAGACAGCGGTGCCGACGCCCAGGTCGATGTTCTGCGGCTTGTTGATCCGATCCCAGGTAAGTGAGCTGGAGAGCTGGGCGTCGAACAGGGCCAGGGCGCTCTCGACGCCGCGGAACGGGTCGGTCTCGACAATGGCCGGGTCGTAAACCGTCGGGGTCTGCGAGGGAGCCGTGAGCAGCGAGACGGCCGGCTCGCCGGTCTGCGGCCGTGGACCGCCGAAGCTCGCGAATCGTCCGCCGAGGTTCCGCAGCACCTTGCCGTTCTCGAGGGCCGTGCGGATCGCCTCCTCCAGGGAGAGTTCCCAGATCTCATCGAACGTGGGATTGGTGAGCGTGAGCGGCTCGCTCGCGCCGGCAGCCTCGTCGAGCGGTTCCCCGCAGGAGTCGGGATACTCGATCTTCTGGATCGCCCCCACGTAGTGCGACAGGTCACCATCCTCAAAGAAGTAGAACGGCTGCCGCGGCGCGCAGCCGGAGGCGACGAGCGTGAGGCTCGTGGCGATCACCCAGGCTTGCTTGAGGAGGCGGGGCACGGAGGGGTTCGCCTTCGGCATGGTGGTGACGTCTGGTCGGAAATGCCGCCGCTGTGCCTCGGGAGGGTCGGCCGTCGAACGACGGTGTCGCCCGACTCGGTGCCCCCCGACTCCGAGTCCGCTCGTGCCGCGTCCCGAGGCGCAACGGCAGCGAGGGTCTTATCGGCCCCCCCACCGGCAAACTTGGAGCAATCATCAAACTCGCCATGCGCCGCGTGAAACTGGGAAACATGGGGCCCACGGATCCCCGTCCCGTCGAGGTTGGGGCTTTGTGACCCGGCCCGCGGGGTCAATCGACGAGATGGCAGGCGACCTCGTGACCGGCGGCAACCGTCCGCAAGGGCGGCGATTCCCGCCGGCAGCGCTCCTCACGGACCGGGCAGCGGGTGTGGAAGGGACAGCCCGCTGGCGGATCGAGCGGGCTGGGCGGTTCTCCCGCCAGCACCAGCCGCGGCCGGGCCCGCTCGCGGATCGGATCGGGAACGGGCACCGCCGCCACGAGCGCCTGCGTGTAGGGATGCAGCGGCGCGGTGACGATGCGGTCGGCGGCGGCCAACTCCACGATCCGGCCGAGGTGCATGACCGCGATCCGGTCGCTCACATGCCGGACCGTCGCCAGGTCGTGGGCGATGAACATCATCGTCAGGCCCAGTTCCTGCTGCAGGCGGCCGAGCAGGTTCACGATCTGCGCCTGGATCGAGACGTCGAGCCCGCTGGTCGGCTCGTCGGCCACGATCAGATCGGGTTCCAACGCCAGGGCCCGCGCGATACCGATCCGCTGTCGCTGCCCCCCCGAGAACTGGTGCGGGTAGCGGCGGATGAACCGCGGGTCGAGGCCGACAATCTCCAGGAGCCGCTGCACCCGTCCTCGCCGCTCCGAACCGGAGGCGAGGGCAAAGTTCCGCAGCGGCTCCGCCAGGATCGCCTCCACGGTCATCCGGGGATCGAGCGAGGCGGAGGGATCCTGGAAGATCATCTGCATCCGTCGCCGCAGGTCCCGCAGGCGGTGGTCCCACCGCCAGCCGCCCCAGCGTTGCACCCACCACTCGTGGATCGGCCGGCCATCAAAGATGACCTCCCCCGCGCTGGGCTTCTCGAGCTGCAGCACTGCCCGGCCCGTCGTCGACTTGCCGCAGCCGCTTTCGCCGACGAGGCCGAGCGTCTCGCCGCGCCGGACACTGACATGCACGCCATCGACGGCCGTGAGGGTCCGCCGCCGTCCCCAGGGACCGCCCGGTGTCACGACGTCGAAGCGGACCACGAGGTCGCGAACCTCGAGCAACGGGGGGGCGTCGTCGCTCATGGCGCCTCCCCCGCTTCCAGGCAGGCGACCCGATGGCTGGTCGTAAACACCGCCATCTGGGGCGACGCCTGCCGACAGCGGTCCACGGCCCGGTCGCAGCGGGGCTGGAAGGGGCAGCCGACGGGTAGGTGGGCCGGGTCGGGAGGCAGTCCGGGGATCGCGGCGAGGAGGCCTCGGTCCGGCATGTCGATCTGCGGCGTGCTCGCGAGCAGGCCGCGGGTGTAGGGATGCAATGGCCTGGCGAAGATCTCCTCGACCGTGCCCTCCTCCACGATCCGGCCGGCGTACATCACCGCCACCCGGTCGGCCGCGCCGGCTACGACGCCCAGGTCGTGCGTCACGAGCACGACGGCCATGCCGAGTTCCCGACGGAGTTCGGCTACCAGTGCGAGAATCTGGGCCTGGATCGTGACGTCGAGCGCCGTGGTCGGCTCGTCGGCGAACAGCACTTCGGGCCGGCAGAGCAGCGCCATCGCGATCATCACCCGCTGTCGCATCCCACCGGAGAACTGGTGGGGATGGTGGTCGATGCGGTGGGCCGCATCGGCGATCCCGACCCGCTCGAGCATCGAGATGGCCTCCCGCCGGGCCGCCGCCGGGCTTGCGGACCGGTGCACCTCGAGCACCTCGGTCAGTTGCCGGGCCACCGTCAGGTAGGGGTTCAACGCGGAGAGCGGATCCTGGAAGATCATCGCCAGCCGGTCGCCCCGCAACCGTTCGATCTCCCGCTCCGGCATCACGAGCAGGTCGCGACCGCCGTGGAGGACCTCGCCGGACGGGTGGAAGGCGGGCGGCGATGGCACCAGCCGCAGCGCCGACAGGCAGGCGACGCTCTTGCCCGAGCCGCTCTCCCCCACGATGGCGAGCGTCTCGCCACGGCGGACGTCGAAGCTCACCCCGTCGACCGCCTTCACGACGTGGCCCTCGCCGTGGAAGAAGGTCCGCAGGTCGCGGACGGCGAGCACGGTGTCGGTCGCGGGCCGCGTCATCGGCTTCAGCGCTCCAGTCGCGGGTCGAGGGCGTCACGGAGACCGTCGCCGAGGAAGTTTAGCGCGAACAACAGCACCGCCATCAAGCCTCCCGGGAAGACGAGCGTCCACCAGAAGACGAGCATCTGCCCGGCACCGTCACTGATGAGCGCCCCGAGGCTGGGTCGGGGTGCCTGGATTCCGAGGCCCAAAAACGACAGGAAGGCCTCCTGCAGGATCATGGACGGGACGCTGAGCGTGAATGTGACGATCACCGGCCCGATCACGTTGGGAATCAGGTGCCGCAGGACGATGTCATGGGCGGGCGTGCCGAGGCTGCGGGCAGCGAGGATGAATTCCCGTTCTTTGAGGCTCAGCACCTGGCCGCGGACGACGCGGGCGGTCAGCAGCCAGCCCACTGCCCCGAGGGCCAGGAACACCAGCAGCAGGCTCTTGCCGAGGATCGTGACCAGGATGATCACGAGGAACATGTAGGGCAGCGCGTAGAGCACGTCGACCGCCCGCATCATCACCGCATCGATGAGTCCGCCGGCGTAGCTGGCCACAGCGCCGTAGAGGGTGCCGATCGTGGCCGCCACCAGCGCCGCCAGCAGGCCCACCGTCAGGCTCACCCGCCCCCCGGCGAGCACCCGCACCAGCAGGTCGCGTCCGTAGAAGTCAGTGCCAAAGGGGTGTTCCCAGGACGGCGGCCGAGGCCCGGAGGCGAGATCCTGCGACTGCTCGTCGTGGCCCCACGTCGCGGCGATCAGCCACGGGCCCGCCAGGCAGGCGCACGCCAGTGCCAGGATCGTCACCGCGCTGGCCACCGCCAGCCGATTCCGCCTCAGTCGCCGCCAGGCGTCGGCCCAGAGGGAACTGCCCGCGACCAACGTGGTCGCCCCGCCGTCGCCGCTGGCTGCCGGAACGTTCATCGGTACCGGATCCGCGGGTCGAGCAGTCCGTAGACGATGTCGACCGCCAGATTCATCACCAGCAGGAACAGGGCATCCAGCAGCACGATGCCCATCACCAGAAAGTAGTCGCGATTGAAGGCGGCGTCGACGAAGTAGGGGCCGATGCCCGGGAGGTTGAAGATCTTCTCCACCACCACGCTGCCGGTGAGCAGGCCGGCGATAGCGGGCCCGAGGTAGCTGACCACCGGCAGCAGCCCGCCCCGCAGCATGTGCCGCCAGACGACCAGGCGTTCCGACAGGCCCTTGGCCCGGGCCGTGCGGATGAAGTCGCTCTGCACCACCTCGAGCATGCCGCCACGGGTGAGGCGGGCGATGGCGGCGGCGGAGAGCGTGCCTAGCGTGAGGCCAGGCAGGATGACATGCCGCCAGTCACCCCAGCCCGCCGGCGGCAGCAGCTGCCAGCGGAGCGAGACGACGAGCACCAACAGCGGGCCCAGCACGAAGCTCGGAACGCTGATGCCGACGAGTGCCGCCGCCATGGCCGCATGGTCCCAGATGGTGTTCCGCCGGATGGCGCCGATGACTCCGGCGGTAATGCCGACCAGCAGCGCCCAGACGAGCGCCACGCCGGCCAGCGTGAGGGTGACGGGGAAGCCGTCGGCAATGATCTCGTTGACGCTGCGCTGCGGATACTTGGTCGACAGGCCGAGGTCACCCCGCAGCAGATGGCCCACATACCGTAGGAACTGCTCCGGCAGCGGCCGGTCGAAGCCGTACCGGGCCTCCAGCTGTCGACGGATCTGGGGCGGAATCTCTTTCTCGCTGGTGAACGGTGAGCCGGGCGCGAGCCGCACGAGTGCAAAGGACGCCGCCACGATCACCAGCGTGGTGGGCACGAGCCCGCGGAGCCGTCTCAGGATATAGCCGATCATGAGGCTTCGGTCGCCGCTGGTGGATCGACAGGGGGTGGACCCGTGGAATCGAAGTCGATGTCGATCGAGAGATACTTCCAGGGGTGGCGATCCTGCTGGTTGCCCGAGAAGCCGCGGACGTAGGGCTTCAACAACTGCGGCCGCGACGAGAAAAAGAGCGGGATCAGCGGTTGTTCGGCCAGGGCCAGCGCCTCGGCGGCACGGAGCTTCGCCAGCCGCGCGGACCGATCCTGCTCGCGGTTGGCCTCACGGAGCAGGCGGTCGTAGGCGGGGCTGCACCAGTTGGAGTGGTTGTTGCCGCACGTCGATGCCAGCAGTTCGAGAAACGTGAAGGGGTCGGCGTAGTCGCCGGTCCATCCCATGCGGCAGACCTGGAAGTTGGTGAGGCCGGCGTTCGTGAGAAAGACATTCCACTCCTGGTTCTCGAGCCTGACCTCGATGCCGAGGTGCTCCCGCCACATCTGCTGGATCGCCTCGGCGATCTGCTTGTGACCCTCGGCGGTGTTGTAGATCACGGTGATCGGCGGCACGTCCGCGCCGCGTGCGTAGCCCGCCTCCGCCAGCAGGCGGCGGGCCTCGTCGGGGTCGAAGAGCGGCAGCCCGAGACCGCGGTAGCCTGCCAGGCCGTCGGGTACGAGATCGGCGGCGGGGGTCTGGCCGCCACGCGCAACGTACGTCACCAGCGCCCGACGATCGACCGCCAGCGACAGAGCCCGCCGCAGCCGGGGGTCGTCGAGCGGCCGGACCGTGGTGTTGATCCAGTAGAAGTAGGCACCGAGATAGGGATGGCTCTGGAGATCGGCGCATCGCGACAGCCGGTCCATGAACTCGGCGGGCAGGGCCGTGTTGCTGCCGGGCCAGTCGAGGTCGCCGTAGGCGTACATCGCCAGCGCCGTGGTCGCACTCTCGACCATCGCCACCCGCACCCGCTCGAGCCGGACGTTGGCCACGTCCCAGTAACGGGGATTCTTCTCGAACACCATCCGCTGCCGGAACCGCCACTCGGTGAGCCTGTAGGGACCGTTGCAGACGACGTGTTCCGGCCGGGTCCACAGCGCGGTGTCGATGCCCCGCCGATCGAGATCCTCGAGCAGGTGTCGGGGGATCGGCATGAAGGAGTAGAACGTGAGCATAGGAAGGAAGTAGGGCAGTGGATCCTCGAGCTGGACCTCGAGCGTCAGGTCGTCGATGGCCCGCACGCCGAGCGTCTCCGGGGCCTGCTCGCCGCGGCTCACCGCGGCGCCGCCCCTGAAGATGGCGCCGTTGCCGGCATACTTGCTCGCCGTCACCGGATCGACGAGCCTGCGAAACGAATAGACGAAGTCGTGGGCCGTCAGCGGCCTGCCGTCGGACCACTCGGATGGCCGCAGGTGGAAGGTGTAGGTGCGTCCGTCAGGCGAGACGTCCCACCGGCTGGCCAGCTCGGGCATCGGTTCGAGCGTGGCCGGATGGGCCTGGACGAGGCCGGCGAAGGTGTTCCAGAGAATCTCGCCTCCGGCGCCGTCGGAGCACTTACCGGGGTCGAGCCACTCGGGCTCGCCGCCGTTGTTGATCCAGAGTTCGTCTGGGCCGTGCCGCGGCGTCGTGGTGCCGAAGAAGCGGCTCTCGGTGGGCTTGCAGCCCGTCGTCACAAGGACGGCGACGACGACCACTCGGGCGAGGCTTCGAAGATCCTGCGGCCTGGACCACCGCTGCTGGTGAGCGAGCATGCCGCAGGATAGTCGCGTCCACGCGGGGGCCTCAACCGCGCGGGCCGGGAATGGCCGCTCGCTGCGGCACGGCGGGTGATCGGTGCCGGGCGTGGTTCGGGGCTGTCCAGGCCCCATCGCCAACCGTTCGTTTCGGCCCTCCCGGCCTGCGGTCACACCGTGCCGGCTGCGCTCCGCCCTCCTGGCTCCGCTCGCCGCCAAGGCCGGCTCCGGAGCACGGGCAACCCCTCGCGGAGGAAGGGGGCGCTTGAGTTCGGCCAGGATGTCGTGGTCGGCGATGCTGGCCGACTCGCCGATGTGCTCGTATTCATGGTCGGTGGCTAAGGACATGGGGAAACCTCCGGGGACGGGAAGCGAACAGCCCACTCCGTCCTGGAGTCACACGTGCCGGCCTGCTTGCGGCTGTCGGCAACGAGAGGGACGTCACCGGCCGGGGGTAACCAGGCCGCGGCTTCGCGACCGCCGCGACTCGGCGCACAGTTGGTGGTCGTGGTCGCATCGGCCCGGCCGGGCCAGCCCGGCGTTGTCAGCGATCGGACGTCATCTCCCTCGCGCCACGTGAAGCGGGCCGAACAACCGGGAAACGACGCGACGGCCGCGGGGCCGGCCCGGTGGCCCAACACGCTGGCCGCGGTCGCGAGGCCGTCGGCCGTGGTCGCGTCGGGCCCCACCACCGTTACGGCCGTCGGGCCGACGACTCCCAGTCCCGTGCGCGGGTCGACGACGTGGCTGTAGCGGACCCCGTCGATGTCGACGGCTTGGTAGGCGTCGCCGGAGGTCGTCACCGCCACATCGGTCACGAC
Organism: Planctomycetota bacterium; assembly: GCA_016872955.1. Lineage (GTDB taxonomy): Bacteria > Planctomycetota > Planctomycetia > Pirellulales > UBA1268 > QWPN01. The sequence goes on along the minus strand of VGYP01000024.1, from coordinate 1,237 downwards.
CATGAGCTCGGTCGGACCGCCGGGCGCGAGCGGGGCGACGGCGATTCGCCAGCCGGGCGTTCCGGGGGGGGCGGCCGACACCAGCACGTCGCCCGAGGCGTCGATCATGGCCGACGCGATGCCATGAGCCACGAGCACCTCAAGCGCGCGATCCGCGGCGTAGCCCATCCCGATACCTCCCGCGTCGAGCCGTGTGCCGGCGTGCGGCAGCGTGACGGCCCGGCGGTCTGGCACCAGTGCCACGCTCCCGCCGCCGACGGCCGCACGGGCCGCCGCGAGCTTGTCGTCGCGGGGTTTCTTCCCGCTCTGGCGCGCCTGCCGCCAGAGGGCCGTCAGCGGGCCCACGGTGATGTCGAAGGCGCCCCCGGTCCGCTGGCGGAAATCCTCGGCCAGCTCGAGCACCCGCCACAGGTCCTCGCCGATCGGCACCGGCGTGGTCGTCGGTGCGGCGGCGGAGAGCCGCGAGAGTTCGCTCGCGGGGTCGTAGTCGGACAGCACCCGCTCCAGGCGGGCCACCTCGGCGAAGGCCGCGGTGAGAGCCGCTTCACCGGCCCCGGCCTCGGTGGCGTGGGCGGTGATCGTCCAGGTGACCCCCATCACCTTCCGCGTGCCGCTCACCCGCACGGTGGCGTCGGCCGGCGGCCGGCCGCAGCCGGCCAGCGTCCAGGCGGCCAGCACCGTCAGCCACGCTGTGCGGTAGACTCCGCTCGTCATGTCTGCGTCCGTCTCCACGCCCGCCGTCGCACTCACCTTCGACTGTACGCCCCTGCGGAGCGTCTCCCGGCTCGACATCCCGCTCGATGCCTCGCCGGGTTACCGGGCCCGGCTCGAACGCATGCAGCGGGCCGTGGCCGCACACGGCACCCGCAACACCTACTACCTCGGCGACGGCGCCTGCACCTTCCGTTTCACCAACGAACCGGAACGGGGCTGGGTCCGCTTCTCCTTCCAGGGTACCGTGTTGACCGACGAGAGCGATCTCAAGGCCATCGGCAGCGACCTGGAGATCGCGCTGGACGTCGAGACCTGCGACTGGCTGACGCAGCCGGCCGTGGCCTGGCTGGCGGTTTCCGTCAAGCACGCCGTCGAGGCGGAGTTCGACCGCTACATCGCCGCCGGCGACCTCGCCAAGGCGAAGGAACGGCTGGCACGCGAGCAGGCCAGCAGTGACGCGGCCGGCGGCTACCTCGGCATGAACCTTTGATACGGATCACACTGGATCCGCAGGCGTGCCCCC
>VGYP01000023.1 GCA_016872955.1 Planctomycetota bacterium | reverse complement strand
CAGCCGGTTGGCCGGGTCGCGGGCGAGCTTGTCGGGCGTGACCGCCGCCGATTGCCGGTAGGCCGCGCTCGTCACCAGCAGTTTGATGAACGCCTTCATGTCCCACGGGCCGGCCGGCCGGCCGGCCACCGTCGGCAGCGACGTCCCCTCGATGAACTCGGTGGCCATCCAGTCGAGCAGTTCGGGGTGGCTGGGATACTCCGCCTGACTGCCGAGGTTCTCGCTGGTCTTTGAGAGGCCGGTGCCGAAGAACCGTTCCCACCCCCGGTTCACCCAGACGCGGGCGGTGAGGGGATTATCTCGCGCGACGATCCACCGGGCGAGTCCGAGCCGGTCGGCCTTCGCCTCCGAGGGCAGCGGCGGCAGGAAGGCGGGCAGCGACGCGGTCACCTTCTCGCCGGGCTTGTCGTACTCGCCGCGGAGGAGCACGAAGGCGTCACGGGGCGGCCCCTCCTTCATCACCATGGCCGTCGGCAGTTTGCCACGGAACTCGGCCAGGCTCTTTCGCGCAGCGTCACGGGCCGCCTCGGCGCGGCGGATCGGCCCATCGACTTTCTGGTGGTAGAACGTCCGGAGAGCCTCCCGTTGCGGTGGCGTCCGCACGGGCTCGTCGACGGCGAGCGCAGCGGCGACCTCCGGTGGCAGGGTTGCGCCGCCGGCGCCCAGCAGCGCTGGCTCCAGACCGCTGATCGCCAGACGGAACTTGCCGAAGGCATGGCCCTCCAGAGCCTCCTGCTGCACTCTCACCATCAGCCGGGCGTTGTCCTCGACGGGGACGGCGGCGGCGGGAAAGACCGCCAGCCGGCGGGGCCGCCGCTTGGCCGGGTCGTTGCCATCGATCGCCCAGCCACGCCCCTGTTTCCCCTCCAGCACCGCCGCCGCGGGCCAGTCCCGCTGCTCGTAATCGGCCTCCGCCCGCACGAGCTTCACCGGCACCGCGGGGCCGCCACCGGCGGGCCTCACCTCGACCTCGATCCCCGAGACGACGATGTTGCCATTTCCCGCCCGCCCGAAGCCTCCGCCGGGCAACGCCGTGTCGGGCATCACCTCCAGCCGCAGTCCGCCGAACGACCTTCCCGGCAGGAGTGACTCGAACTCGTACGTGTCACGAGGCGGGAGGGCCCCTTCGACGAACCAGACGCCGTCCTCGCTGCGGCGGAACGTGCCGCCGCCGACGCTCCGCATTGCGAGCGGCTCGAACGCCCGCCAGACCCCGTCGGCCGCCGCGAGGGCAGGGCCGAGCGACCGTTCCCACTCCGCGACCAGGGTGTCGATGCCGGTCACCTGCCCCGCGACCACCGTCTCCGCGTCGGCGACCAACTTCTCCAAGCGGGCGAGTTCGGCTTCCTGGTCCGGCTGGGGGATGTCAAACAGCGGATCGGAGTTGCCGCCCGCTCGGTCCGACGACCCGATGATCGTGCCGGTTTCGGGCACGTTGTTGAACACCGCGAAAAGACCGTAGAACTCCTTTTGCGTGAGTGGATCGTATTTATGGTCGTGGCAGCGGGCGCAGCCGACCGTCAGCCCCAGCCAGGTCTGTCCCGTCGTCTCCACGCGATCGATCACCGTCTCCACCCGCCATTCCTCGGCGATGATGCCTCCTTCGCCGTTGATGCGGTGATTGCGACTAAAGCCCGTGGCGACGATCTGGTCGCGGGTGGGCTCGTCGAGCATGTCGCCTGCGAGCTGTGCGATCGTGAACCGATCGAACGGCAGATTGGCGTTGTAGGCGCGGATCAGCCAGTCGCGCCAGGGCCAGTTGGAGCGGCTGGAGTCGGTCTGGTAGCCATGGCTGTCGGCGTACCGCGCCGCGTCGAGCCATTCGATCGCCATCCGTTCGCCGTAGTGGGGGCTGGCCAGCAGCGTGTCGACGTACGTCTCGTAGGCATCGGGACGGCTGTCGGCCAGGAATGCGTCGACGGCGGCAGGGTCGGGCGGCAGGCCGGTCAGGTCGAGGGCCAGGCGGCGGGCGAGCGTGCCGCGGTCCGCTTCCGGATTGGGCTCGAGCCCCTCGGCTTCGAGGCGAGCCAGGACGAAGCGATCGATCGGTGTGCGGGGCCAGGTGCGGTCCCGCACCTCCGGCACATGCGGCCGCACGATCCGTTCAAAGGCCCAGTGGCCGCGGTATGCGGCCCCCCCGGCGATCCAGCGGGCGAGCTGATCGGCCTCAGCGGCCGTGATCGGCTTTCCGACGGACGGGGGAGGCATCATGACGGCCGGGTCGATGCTCCTGACGCGGGCGAGCAACTCGCTCGCCGTCGGTTTGCCGGGCACCACGGCGGTCGTCCCGCTGTCGAGGGGCCGCACGGCATGCTCGCGAAGGTCGAGCCGCAGGCCGGCCTGGCGATCCTCAGCGTCGGGCCCGTGGCAGGCGAAACAGCGGTCCGATAGCAGCGGTCGGATGTCACGGTTGAAGTCGAGAGCCGGCTCCGAGGCAGAAACCGCGGCGGCCAACAAGGCCACGACGACGGCGGCCGACCGGATCACGGTGACCGTGGTGAGATGACCCATCGGTCCCGATTTTCCGGCAGGAACAGCGGCGCCGGAAGCGGCCAGCGCCGCGGCGGGTTTCCATCGCATGGGAGCCGTCACGCCCATCGCCGCCGATGGCGAGAGGGGGCGAGGAAAGAGGCTTACTCCCGTGATTAAAGCCTCCGACACCCGCGATGTCAAGCCGGCCACGCCAGTGAACGCCAGCCGCGGAGCGGATGTCTGTCAGTCGGCCTGATCGTTGTCGCCGTCCTTCCTGAGCCTGGCGTTCTCGGCCTCGAGTCGGCGGATGCGACGCTCCATCTCCCAGAGCCGGTCGCCGCCAGGCGGCATCTTCTCGCGGTCCTCCTTCATGCGGCGCTCCCACTGCTTTTTCATTTCGGCCCGCTCTTCCTCGGAGGCGTTTTCCCACTTCTCGCGGGCGGCCTTCATCTTTTCGCGGCCTTCCTTCATGCGGGCCTCCATCATCTCCCGCACTTCAGGAGACACCCCGGGCCGGCCAGATCCGGGGCCCCGGCCCATCGACGGACCACGGCCGGCGAGCATGCCCTCGATCCGTGCCAAGCGACGTTGGATGTCGGTGAGCATGGCAGCCATGTCGCCCGGGTGGCTGCCGGCGTGGGGCGGGTGCATGCCACGGCCCCACATCGGACCGTCGTGGTGCATCCCATGATGGGGCGGACCGTGGTGCGGGCGGTGCCCTGCATGCGGCGGGCCATGGGGTCCCCGCGCGCCGTGTCGATGGTCGCCGTGCTGACCGCGGTCATGACCGTGACCGTGGCGGCAGGCTTTGCAGCACTTGCCATCACACTCATCATCATCACACGCCTCGTCGTCATCGTCGTCTCGTTCGTGCCCTTGCAGATGCTCATCGGCGTCGTGGTCGCCCTCGTCTGCCAAGAGCGCGACCACGCCCATCCAGGCTTGGACGGGAGGTGCCAGGTAGACCGCCGGCCATGCGACGGCGGTAGGAGGCGACGACGCCTGCGCGGTGGCCGAGAAGGCCGCCAGACACAGGGCCAGGAGTGAGGCACGGACGAAGGGAAGCATGGCGTGTGACTCCGGTGCTCAGGAACGGAAAAGAACGAAACGAATCCCTCGGAAGGTGCAGGCGTCGTCCCGGTGGGAGCATCGCCGCCCCCTCTTGAACGGCCAACCCACGGGCAAGTTGCGAATCCTCTGCGCAGGGGAATCTCGGCCCGTGCGCGGCCGTCGGGCCTCCAGCCCGACTGTCACGCCAGGAGCTTCTTCACCACTCGTCCGTGCACGTCGGTGAGCCTGAAATCCCGGCCTTGGTGGCGGTAGGTGAGCCGCTCGTGATCGAGCCCCAGGCAGTGCAGGATCGTGGCCTGGAGGTCGTGGACATGCACCTCGTCCTCCACCACGTGGAAGCCGAGTTCGTCGGTGGCACCGTGCGTGATGCCGTACCGAATGCCACCGCCGGCCAGCCACATCGTGAACGCGTTGGCATGATGATCGCGGCCCTGGGAGCGGCCGAGCACGGCACTCGCCTCCACCATCGGCGTCCGTCCGAACTCACCTCCCCAGACGACGAGCGTGCGGTCGAGCAGTCCGCGGCGCTTGAGATCCGAGACCAGTGCTGCCGAAGCCTGGTCGGTCTTCTGGCAGTTGCCCCGCACATTGCCGGCCACGTCGGAGTGGGCATCCCAGCCCTCGTGGTAGATCGTCACGAAGCGGACGCCGCGCTCCACGAGTCGTCGGGCGATCAGGCAGGCCCGGGCGAAACTCGCCTCAGCCGGTTTGCAGCCGTAGAGGCCGAGCGTCTCCGCAGACTCGTCGGCGAGGTCCATGAGTTCCGGGGCGGAGGTCTGCAGGCGGTGGGCCATCTCGTAGGCCGCGATCCGCGTGGCAATCTCGGCGTCGCCATCGGCTGCCAGGCCGCGCCGGTTCAGCGCCGACACCAGCCCCAGCGTGTCGTCGGCCAGCCGCGCGTCGGCGCCTGGCGGCGACGCCACGTTGAGAATGGGCGGGCCGGCATTGCGAAACCGCGTGCCCGCATAGACGCTCGGCAGGAAGCCGCTCGACCAGTTGGCGCTGCCGCCGCTGATGCCACTGCCCGTGCTCATCACCACGAAGGCGGGTAGTTCGTCGCTCTCGCTTCCCAGTCCGTAGGTCACCCACGATCCCATGCTCGGTCGGCCGGGCTGCGCGAACCCGCAGTTCATGAAGATCTGCGCCGGAGCATGGTTGAACTGATCGGTGCGGCAGCTCTTCACGATCGCGATGTCGTCGACCACCTTCGCGAGGTGCGGCAGCATCTCCGAGACCTCGCCGCCGCTCTGGCCGTGCCGGGCGAACCGGAATCGCGGTCCGAGGACCGCCGCGTCGGGGCGGATGAAGGCGTACCGCTGGCCGCCGATCACGTCCGGCGGCAGCGGCTTGCCCTCGATGCGGGCGAGCGCCGGCTTGTGGTCGAAAAGCTCGAGTTGGCTGGGGGCCCCCGCCATGAAGAGTTGGATCACCGCCGTGGCCGAGGCGGACTGATGAGAGGGGCGGGCCGCCAGTGGCGAGAGGGTCGCACCGCCGCCCACCGCCGGCCGCCGCAGGGTGCCACAGAGCAGGCCCGCCAACGCGATCTTGCCGACGCCGACGCCGCAGTCGGCGAAGAAGTGCCGGCGCGTGACGGCCAGCAGATCACCGGCCATCGTTCCCAGAAACCGTGTCGCTCCCGCCATGGATCACCTCTTCACGACCGTCTCGTCCAGGTTCATCATCGCCCGGGCCACGAGGGTCCAGGCTGCCCGCTCCCGCGTCGCGTCGTCGTTGCCGCCGCCAGCGAGCTTCGCTGCGTCGAGTTCACCCGCCGCCAGACGGCCGCGTTGGGCGGCGAGGTAGCCGGCGAGCAGATCGGTCTCGTCTTTGGCGAGGTCGCGGGAATGCAGCCGGCGGGCGAGGGCATTGAGTCGGACGCGGTCGTCACCTCCCGCCGTGACCGCGATGCGGCCGAGCGCCTGCGCGATCTCCAGGAACATGGGGTCGTTGAGCAGCGTCAGCGACTGGAGGGGCGAATTGGATACCTCGCGTCGGGCGAGGCAGGCCTCGCCCGACGGCCCGTCGAAGGTGGTCGTGAAGGCGAAGGGCGCGGTGCGCTTCTGGAAGGTATAGATGCTGCGGCGGTATCGGTCCTCTCCTTGGCTGGCGTCCCAGCGCGGTGAGCCGAAGGCCACCTCCGTGACGCCTTCTGGTTGCGGTGGTCGCACCCCCGGGCCGTACATTTTCGTCGACAACAGTCCGGCTGCGGCGAGCAGCGTATCGCGGATGATTTCGGCATCGAGCCGCACCCGTGGCCCGCGGGCCAGCAGCACGTTGTCGGGGTCGCGGGCGTGCAGCGCCGGCGTGGTCCTCGACGTCTGCCGGTAGGTCGCGCTAGTGACGATCAGGCGGTGCAATTTCTTGAGGGACCACCCCATGCCTCCGTCGTCGGCAGGCTCCGTGAAGGAGACGGCGAGCCAGTCCAGCAGTTCCGGATGACTCGGCGAACCACCCTGGTAGCCGAAGTCCTCGAGCGTGGCGACGATGCCGCGGCCGAACATCACCTGCCAGTGGCGATTGACCGTCACGCGGCCCGTCAGCGGATTGCCGGCTGCCACGAGCCAGCGGGCGAGGGCGAGACGATTGGCCGGCGCGTCGGCCGGCAGCGGCGACAGGGCGGCGGGTACGGCGGGCGCAACCTCCCGCTCGGGCTGCGTGAACTCGCCGCGGCGGTGCAGGAAGGTGCGTCGCGGGTTGTCGGCCGGCCGCTCCCGCAGCACGAGGGTGGCGAGACCTTCCCGGAGGCTCGCCTCGAGTCGCTCGATCTCCTTGATGCGGTCGGCAACCTCGGGAGCCGTTGCCAGGAAGCGACGGCGGAGCGTGTCCTGATCCGTTTCGGTGCGGTCGTCGGGCTGCTTCACGAGCACGGCCTCGACGTCGGCCGGGTGCCCCGTGGCTTCGGCCCCCTCGTGGTCGGTGACCGACAGCCGGAATCGGCCCAGCGGGCAGGCATAGTGCCGCTCGAACCGCATCGTGACCACGATCGGCTCCCGCGGGGCGATCGGCTGCGCGAGCGTGAACACGGCGGCGTCGCCGCGGCCCTGCCGCCCCCCGGTGCTCCAGCCGCTCGACATCTGTCCGTCGATCGCGGCGGCCGCATTGCCGGCTGAGGCGCCGGCCGTGGCGATCGCCAGGCGGTCGGCCTGCGGCGGCACGCGAACCTCGAACTCCGACAGGAAGAAGTCGCCACGCGGGCCCTCGTAGAAGCAAAGCCCGGGGCCCCAGGCCGGCAGCGACTCGTGCGGCAGCACCTCCAGCCGGATCGCTCGCACCGGCACGTCGACCGGCGGCAGCGTGAGGGTGTAGACGTCGCTCTTCGTCTGGTCGCCGCTGGCCAGCACCGAGCCATCGTCCTGGGTGACCAGGTGCGGCATCGAGCTCTCCACGGCCGACGGCCGGACCACCCGCCAGTCGGCGGCGCGGGCCGATTCGCGGGCGGTCCACTCGGCCAGCCGGTCGGCCAGATGGACGGAAGCCGGCCAGTCGCCCGGCACCTCCCGCCACAGCGCCTCGATCCGGGACGTGGTCTCCGCCTCACGCCGGGTTCGTTCCGCGTCGGCGATCACCCACTCCGGTTCGTCCGCATTGTTGAGCAGGGCGAGAAGCGAGAAGTAGTCGGTATGCGAGATGGGGTCGTACTTGTGGGTGTGGCACTGAGCGCAGGCCACCGTGAGGCCGAGCCAGACCGTGCCCGTCGTCCCCACGCGATCGACCATCGCCAGATAGCGGAACTCCAGCGGATCGATGCCCCCCTCCTCGTTGAGCATCGTGTTGCGATGGAAGCCCGTCGCGATCAGATCGTCGACGGTGGGCTCCGGGAGCATGTCGCCGGCGACCTGGCGAATCGTGAACTCGTCGAACGGCAGGTCGTCGTTGAGGGCGCGAATCACCCAGTCGCGCCAGGGCCAAATTGTCCGCCCTCGGTCCTTCTCGTAGCCGTTGGTGTCCGCGTAGCGGGCCAGGTCGAGCCATTTTCGCGCCCACCGCTCCCCGTATCGCGGGCTCGCCAGCAAGCGGTCGACGAGCCGCTCGAAGGCATCGGCTGCCGAGTCGGCCAGGAACGCCTCGAGTTCCTCCGGCGTGGGCGGCAGGCCGACGAGGTCGAGGTGCACGCGCCGACAGAGCGTGGCGGCATCGGCCGCGGGGGAGGGTGCGAGCCCCTCGGCCTCCAGCCGTGCCAGTACGAACCGGTCGATGGGATTGCGGATCCACGCCTCGCCGCGGACGGCCGGCGGGTCGCGGCGCTGCGGCGGCACGAAGGCCCAGTGGGCCGCGTACTCGGCTCCGGCCTCGATCCAGGCGGCGAGGATGCGTTTCTCATCCGCCGTCAGCGACGTCTTGGTGCGGGGAGGCGGCATCACGGAGTCGGGATCGTCGCTCGTGATCCGGTCGATCAGCCCGCTGTCGTCCGGCCGTCCGGGCACGATCGCGTGCTCGCCGGTCGGGAGTTCGGCGATCGCCGCATCGCGGACGTCTAGCCGCAGGCCGGCCTCACGCTTCCCGTCGTCGGGTCCGTGGCATTTGAAACAGCGGTTGGAGAGGATCGGCCGGACGTCGCGGTTGAAGTCGGGGCCGGCGGCCCACGCGGCTAGGGGCCAGGGGCCGGCGATCAGCCAGGCCGCGACGACAGTCGAAAGGACGCGATGCATGCAGGGATCGGCCACAGGCCGGGAGGGGTTGGTCAGCCGATCGGGAGACCGCATCCGGCCGGCCGCGAGGGAATGATCGGCGGAGCTCGTGGACGGTGACCTGTTATGGTAGCCACGCAAGGGTCCGGCCACCGTTCGGCGGTGGCCCACCGCCGACTTTTCCGCCCCCTGGCGCGACGCCGTGGAATCCTTCGAGACGATCACGAGCCCCGGCAATCCCAGGGTCAGGCGCGCCGCCGGACTGCGGGAGGCAGCCGCCCGCCGGGAAAGCGGCCTCACGCTGGTGGACGGCCGACGCGAACTGGCCCGGGCCGTGGCCGCCGGCGTCGACGTGGTGGAGGTGTTCGTCCGCGAGCGGGCGTTGCCGGCGGTCGCGGGGCTGGACGTCGCGATCAAGGAGGCCGTTATCCGCGGCGCGACGCTCGTGACGCTCGCGACACGCGCCTTCGCACGCGTGGCGTATGGTGACCGGGACGAGGGGGTGGTAGCCGTCGTTCGCTTCGGCACGAGCCGTCTCGACGACGTGACCTTCGCCGCCGGTCGGCCGGTGCTGATCGCCGAAGGGGTGGAGAAGCCGGGCAATCTCGGCGCCATCCTGCGGACCACCGATGCGGCCGGACTGGCCGGAGTGATCGCCTGCGACGGTCGGACCGATGCCGCCAACCCTGCCGTCATCCGCGCCAGTCTCGGCACGGTGTTCAGCGTGCCGCTGGCCGCTGCCGCGACGGCCGAGGTGATCGCGTGGTGCCGCCGGCACGGCCGCCGGGTGGTGGCCGCCTCACCCGGAGGCACACGGTTCTGGCACGAGGCGAACCTGGCCGGTGACACGGCGCTCGTGGTGGGCGGCGAGGCCGAGGGACTCTCCACCGCCTGGGCCGCAGCCGCCGCGGCCGGCGTCGTCGACCTGGAGACCGTGCGGCTGCCGATGCGCGGCATCGCCGACAGCCTCAACGTGTCGGCGACGGCGGCCGTGCTCGCCTACGAAGCGCTGCGGCAGGAGTCTGGCCGATGACGTCGGAGCCCGATGAGCGACCGGACTTCGCGGCACTGGAGGCGGCCTTCGCCGACCGCGGGGCCGATGCGATGCTCGACGCCCTGGCAGCGTCGCTCGCCAGCCGCGGCCGGTGGCACGCCGTCTTCGACCTGCGGATGGTGCAGGCCCGCAGGACGCTCGGTCTGCCTTTGGCCGGCGACGTCGGGCCGCTCGACGACGCGGCCCGTGACCGTCTCGATCGGTTGTCGCTGGCCGCCTGCCGCGAGGTCGGCTGGCCGCTGTTGGACGCGGGGCAAGTGGCGGCGGCCTGGATGTATCTGCGGGCGGCGGCCACGGCCGACGAACTGTCGCCAAGGCTCGCGGCAGTGGCCGAGCGGGTGGCGGGCGGCGAGTCTTCTCCCGTCGCTGCCGACGAGGCCGATGACCGCGAGCGGTTGCGACAGGAGATCCTGGGCGTGGCGCTCTGGGAATCGGCCGATCCGGCGTTGGGCATCGAACTGGTGCTACGGACCCAGGGCACCTGCAACGCCATCACCTGCTACGAGCAGGCGGTGTCGCGGTTGGCCGCAACGCGTCAGCAACCGGCGGCGCGGCGGCTCGTCGAACACCTGCACGCCGAGGTGATCTGCAACCTCGCCGGCGACCTCGAGCGACGGGGGCTCGACCCCGCGGCGGCGCTGTCCGCCGAGATGCCGCTGGTCGCCCTGCTCGCCATGGCCGGTGGTCGGGATGACGACATGGGCATTCACGTCGACGTCTCGCACCTGCAGTCGATCCTGCGGATCGCACGGATCTGTTCCGACCAGGCGACGCTCCGTCGCGGCTGGGAGCTTGCCGTGTACGCCTGTCGCCTACCGGCAGAGGTGGCCTATCCCGGCGAGCCGCCGTTCGAGCATGTGGGGCAGTCGTCGCGTCTCTTCTTCGGCGCGCAGGTCGGCATGGAGTCGGCCGCCGAGGCCGTGGCCCACTTCCGCCGCGCCCTGGCCGCCGCCGATCCGGTCGAGGTGGGCACGCTCCCGGTCGACGTGCTGGTCCTGTTGCTGCACCGTCTCGGCCGCGACGCCGAGGCGCTGCATGCGGCCGTGGCGCAGCCCCGTGAGGGAGCGACGCCCAGCCCGCTGCAGGCGGCCGGTCTGCTGCCGTCGCTGGTCGGCCTGGCGGCCGACTCGGCCGCATGGGACACGTTGCTCGAGGCCTGCCGTCGGCAGGGGGACGAGATCACCTTCGCCGTCGCCCTTGCTGCCCGCGAGGCGGCTCAGAACCAGGTGAGCGGACAGAGCCAGCGGCAGCAGTGAAACGACGCGGCGTCCTGGCAGGAGGCACAGGGCCCCCCTTCGCCGCAGACGCCGATCGGCGTCTGATAGCCGAGGTCCGACGGCGCGACGAAGCCGCGACCCGGTGGTAGTTGCCAGGGGGTGACCATGTCCGGCCCCGGTCGGCTGCCGTGGCAGCCCGCCCAATGGACGCAGGCGTCGCAGGGGTCGCGGCGATGCTCGGGCCCGCAGAAACGCGGCCCGCAGCCATGATCCCCGCAGGGTGTGGTCATGCCCGCGGCGGTGCCGGCACAACGGCCACAAGGCTGGCCGGCCGACGCGACTGCGGCGGCCAGGATGCCCGCCAACAAGCTGACGGCGAGAATGACGATGCGGTGTCTCATGCCAATGGTATCGGTCGTGAGGCCCCGCACGGCTCGACCCCGACGAGGGTGGGGCCGCAGCCTCGCCGCAGGTTCCGGCAACCCCGTCGGCCACCGCAGTCGGCCCAGGCCCCCGGCACTCGCGCCGTCGGCCGCGGAGTCCGTCAGGCGATCGACACGGGAGGCATGGCGAGCGTCTTCTCAAAGAGCCGCAGATAGGCTCGCCCGCTCGTCTCCCACGACCAGTCCTGCCGCATGCCGCTGTGCACGAGGCCGGCCCACAATGTCGGGTCGTCGTGGGCCGCGAGCGCCCGTTCCACGGCCTGCATGAACGCCTGCGGGTCGCACGGCCCGAAGGTGAAGCCGGTCGCCAGGCCGTCGTGGATCGCCTGCGGCGTCGCATCCACCACCGTGTCGATCAGTCCGCCGGTCGCACGCACCACGGGCACCGTGCCGTAACGCTGCGCGTAGAGCTGGGTCAGGCCGCAGGGCTCGAAGCGGCTGGGCACGAGCAGCATGTCGGCGGCCGCCTGGACCAGGTGAGCGAGCCCGTCGTCGAATCCGATCACGACATCGACCGTCCCCGGGAACGAGGCGGCTGCGCGACGCAGTGCCTCCTCGTAGGCCGCGTCCCCCGTGCCCAGCACCATGAAGTGCACGCGGCCGGTGCCCGCCAGTCGGGCGATCAGTTCGAGCAGCAGATCGACCCCCTTCTGCTCGACCAAGCGGCTGACGAAGGCCGCCAAGGGCCGCGCGTCGGGGGCCGCATGGCCCAGTCGGGCCGCCAAGGCGACACGGGCGGCGTATTTGCCGGCGGCGACGTTGGTCGCATCGTAGGGCTTCGGAATACGGGAATCCGTGGCGGGGTTCCAGTCGCTCGTGTCGATGCCGTTGACGATCCCCGTGACCGCCGAGCCACGGGCGGTCAGCACCCCCTCAAGGCCACAGCCTCCCGGCCCGCGCTGAATCTCGCCGGCGTAGGTGGGGCTCACCGTGCTGATTGCGTCGGCGAACACGATCCCCGTCTTGAGCAGGTGGAGCTGCTGGTGAAACTCCATCTGCTGCCAGTTGAAATACTTCCAGTCGAGGCCGGTGAGCAGCATGTCCCAGTGCCAGAACAGTCCCTGGTAGGCCATGTTGTGGATCGTCATCACCGTGCGGGCATCGGCAACGGCCGGCCAGGAGCCGTAGAGGATTTTCTGGTAGGCGGCCACCAGGCCGGTCTGCCAGTCGTGGCAGTGGATGACGTCGAAGCAAGCACCTTGGCGACAGGCGATTTCCAGCGCGGCCCGCGAGAAGAAGATGAACCGTTCGGCGTTGTCGGCGTAGTCCGCCGGGGACCCATAGAGCTCGGGGCGGTCGTAGAGCTCGTCGTTGGCCACCAGGAGCACGGGCACGTTCGTGCCCGGCAGATGGGACCGGAGAATGCGGGCCACCGGACGGCGGGTGCCGATCGGCACCTCAAACGAGACGCCGGTCGACTCGATCGGGAGACCCCGCGTGAAGACCTCGCGGTAGGCGGGCAGCACGAGCGTGACATCGCAGCCGAGCCGGGACAGAGCCGCGGGCAGGGCCCCGGCGACGTCGGCGAGCCCCCCAGTCTTGGCGAAGGGCACCGCCTCGCTGGCGACCTCGAGCACGCGCATCGCTCTGGCAAACCTTCTTCGGGGCCGGGCGGCGGTCTTGCGGTCCCGCGGCCCGCCACCCGGCGCCGCGGTGGCAACGCCTGCTCCCGCTAGTATAGGTCACGCTGAGGCGGCGGGCGGTCCGCAGCGGCAGCCAGAGATGCCAGCCAGAATCGCGGCCCGCCGTCGCAGCCGCGTGTCACCGGGAGGACCACCGCACCGATGAGCCCGCTCGTCAATCCCGCCGCGCTGTTCCGGTTCCGCTTCCCCTGTCGACGTCGCGACAAACTCTGGCCTCCCGCCTCCTGGGGCATCGACGAGGCCTGCCGCCTGCCGTCGCTGGCGAGCGTCGCCGGGGTGCCGGACGTCCTGCACCTGTTCGTCGCATGGCACGACAGCGGACTGGCGGTCCGCGGAATCGTCCATGGGGTCGGCAAGGAACGCTGGTGCCACCCAACCAAGCCGGAGGACAGCGACGGGTTGCATCTCTGGATCGCCACGCGGCCGACGGGCGACAGCCATCGGGCTGGACGGTTCTGCCGCCGGCTGGCCCTGTTGCCCACCGGCGGCGGTCTGCGGGCCGACCGTCCGGTGATCGTGCCAGCCATGATCCCGCGGACGAGCGAGGTGCCGGCCGAACTTCCCGAAGGGGCCACCAGGATCGAGTCGGCGCTCGGCCCCGACGGCTGGCAGATCGACGCGTTGCTGGCGGCGGCCGCGTTGCCCGGCTGGGATCCGGCGGAGATTCCGCGGCTCGGCTTCTTCGCGGCGGTCGTCGATCGCCGGTTGGGCCACGTGCCCTGCTATGCTCCGCCGGAGTTTCCCTGGGAGGGGGACCCGACGACCTGGGCCGAGCTCGAGCTGACCGCGTGATGCGTGCTCCCGGCCGACTCACGCGTCGTCGGCGAATGGCTCGACCTCGACCGTGGCCGGCGGCAGACTCGCCAGGAACACGCGGCCGTAGGGCTTGGTGAGCATCCTGGGGTCGAGGATCACCACCGTGCCACGGTCCTCCGCGGTCCGGATCAGCCGGCCGAAGCCCTGCTTCAGTTTGAGCACCGCCTCGGGCAACTGGTATTCGAGGAAGGCGTTGCCGCCGGCCGCGTTGATCGCCTCGATGCGGGCGGCGACCAGCGGTCGGTCTGGCACCGCGAACGGCAGCCGCGTGATCACCACCGTCACGAGCTGGTCGCCGGGTAGGTCGATTCCCTGCCAGAAGCCGTCGGTGCCCAGCAGCACGCTATTGGGGCCCTCGCGAAACGCCTCGAGCATGCGGGACCGTGGCAGGCCGTCGGCCTGGCTGATGAGCCGGAAGTTCCGCCGCACGCACCAGCCGGCGAGTCGTTCCGCGGCGTGGGCGAGCGCCTGGTGGCTCGTGAACAACACCATGGCCCTGCCGTCGCTGCGGGCCACATGCCGCCGGATCATCGCCACGACCGCCGTGTCGAAATCCTCCCGCCGCGACGGGTCGGGAAGCCGGTCGACGAGGATCAGCCGGGCCTGCCGCTCGTACTCGAAGGGGCTTCCCAGCCGCGCCGTGAGCGCGGAAGCGGGCATGCCCAGCCGCCGGCGGACGAACGCGAAGGCGTCGCCGGTCGGCACGGGCTCGGTCGTGTCCTCGTCTGCCGACGCGGCCGGTCGCTCGACCGCCAGCGTCGCGCTCGTGAGCACCACCGTGCCGCGGCGGCCGAACAGTTCGTCCCGAAGCACCCGGCCCACGTCGATCGGCGCGCTCGAGAGGCTCGTCCGCTCGCGGCCCCGCCGGCCCCGCCGGCTCTCCACCCACCAGACGTGCCCGGGCTCCCGCTGGCCCAGCCAGGTGTCGACCGCCGCAGCGTGGGCGTCGAGCCGATCGGCCAGCGACACGAGATCGTGACGCTCGGTAGGCTCGGCGATCTCGGCGGCCGCTCCCCGGAGCCGTCGAGCGAGGTCGCCCAGCGGCGAACCAAGCGTGTCGGGCACGAGCCCGGCTGCGGCGATGCGCCAGGGGGGATCGTTCCTGCCGACGCAGGCGCCACGGACCGCGGCGAAGAAGGCCTCGGCCGCCCGGCGTCCGTGCCGCACGAAGGGCTCGAGGGCGTCGAGCCGATAGTGTCCAAGCAGGCCGCGGCCACTTCGCTCGCTCGCCAGCCGGGAAAGCACCCGTTCCACCCCGCCGCTGGAAACCGCCACGCCCAGGTGGTCGCCCGCCACCGCCTCGACGGTGTGCGCTTCGTCGAAGACCACGATCTCGTGCGGCGGCAGCAGACTTGCACCGGCCCGCCGCATCGCCAGGTCGGCGAAGTAGAGGGCGTGGTTCACGACCAGCACCTGGGCATGCTGCATCCGGCGGCGGGCGGCGTAGTAGAAGCAGCGGCCGTGGGTGGGACAGGCGCGGCCCATGCAGTTGCCCGAGTCGCTCTTGACCTCGTCCCAGACGGAGTCGGAGGGGAGCGCCGGCAGGTCGGAGAGCGTGCCGTCGGCGGTCCGCGCGGCCCAGCCGGCCAGGGTGGTCAGCTCGGCCCGCTCCGTGTCGTCGTCGAACAGGCTGCCGGCCCGCTCCAAGGCCAACCGCAGCCGTCTGAGGCTGAGATAGTTGCCGCGACCCTTCACGAGCACGGCCGAGAACTCGCGCGGCATCACGGCGGCGACCAGAGGAATATCCTTGTCGATGAGCTGCTCCTGCAGCGCGATGGTGTGGGTCGAGAACACCACACGCCCGGACCGCCCGGCGGTCGTCCCGCCCCCCTCGTCGGCCCATTCGGCATCTGGGTCGGACCCGGCGGTGTCCGCGGTGTCTGCAGGCGGGGCCGGCGGCTCCTGATTGGCCGTCGCCGCGAGCACCGACGGCACGAGGTAGGCGAGGCTCTTGCCCGTGCCGGTGCCGGCCTCGACGATCGCGTGTCGGCGGGTGCGGATCGCGTCGGCCACGAGCGCCGCCATCGTCATCTGCTGGGGCCGCGATTCCCAGTTGGCCAGCCGCGCCGCGAGGCGGCCGCCCGGTCCCAGCAGGTCATCGGTCGTGGGCATCGTGGGCTGGGCGGGTGACGGTGTCGGCCGGTCATGTCGCCGGGTCGCGGGGTAGCCTACCGCCGGGCGACGGGAAGGTTTGTGCCGATTAGCGGGTCGGCCGCCGGTCGCAGCCCGGGCTTTCGAGCGTCCGGCGGGGCGTCCCACTTTTGAACGGCCCCTGTGGCCACGCTACGCTGAGCCAACCGCTGGCCCCGAGGTCCTCGTCCCCATGTCTCAGCCCGCCGGTTCGTCGAAAGCCTGGGGAGGCGTGTTTCGTGAGCCGACCGACGCCCGGGTCGAGGCCTTCTCCGAGAGCGTGTCGTTCGACCGGCGGCTGGCCGACGACGACATCGACGGCTCGATCGCCCATGCCCGGATGCTGGCGTCCGTCGGCCTGGTGTCGGTGCAGGAAGCCGATGCAATCGCCCAGGTGCTCGAGGAGATTCGCGGTGACATTCGTGCCGGCCGGTTCGAGTTCACGGCCGCCCGTGAAGACATCCATCTGCACATCGAGAGCGCCCTCACCGCGCGGCTGGGAGACACCGGCCGCAAACTGCACACGGCCCGTAGTCGCAACGACCAGGTGGCCACCGACCTGAGGCTCTACTGCCGGCGGGCGATCGACAGGCTCGACGCAGGTCTGACCGCCCTGCAGCGGGCCTTCCTGTCATTGGCGGAGCGGGAACGGGACCTCGTGATCCCGGGGTACACCCATCTGCAGCGGGCACAGCCGGTGCTCGCGGCCCATCAGCTGCTCGCCTGGTGCGAGAAACTGGGACGGGATCGCGATCGGCTCGCCGATTGCCGCCGCCGGACCAACGTGCTGCCGCTCGGGTCGGGGGCCCTGGCGGGCACGAGCCTGCCGATCGACCGGGATCACGTGCAGGATGCCTTAGGCTTCGAAGCCGTGGCGGCCAACAGCCTCGACGCGGCCAGCGACCGTGACTTCGCCTGCGAGCTGGCCTTCGTGCTCGCCCTGGCCGGCGTGCACCTCTCCCAGTGGGCCGAGGAGTGGATCATCTACAGCACGCACGAGTTCGGGTTCGTGCAGCTGCCGGAGGGCTTCTGCACCGGCAGCTCGATCATGCCGCAGAAGATCAACCCGGACGTGCTCGAACTGATCCGTGGCAAGTCGGCGCGATTGGTGGGAAATCTGCAGGGGCTGCTCGTCCTGCTCAAGGGCCTGCCGACGGCCTACAACCGTGACCTGCAGGAGGACAAGGAGGCGATCTTCGATTCGATCGACACGCTCGAGTCGGTGCTCGGCGTGGCCGCGCCGCTGGTGGAGGGCACGAGGTTCGACCGCCGCCGGCTGGCGGCTTCGATCGCCGCCGGGCATCTCGATGCCACCAGCCTGATGGAGGCGCTGATCGCCGCCGGTGTGCCCCAGCGGACGGCCCACGAGATCGTGGGGCACCTCGTTCGTCGGGCCATGACGCGAGGAATCTCGTTGGGCGAGCTTTCCGACGAGGAAATCTCGCGGGAATATGCCGGTTGGAACGCCGCGCTGCGCGGGGCACTGGGGGCCTCCCGGGCAGTTGAGCGGATGCAGAGCTTCGGCTCCACCGCACCCGCGGCGGTGGCCGACCAGATTGCCTGTTGGCGTCGGCGGTTGGGCGTCGCCGACGGCTGACCCACAGTCCGGCGGGCGACGGAATGAACCGAGCGTACGGAGCCGCGTTCGCGGTCATGCTGCGGGTGTCGTCGCTGGCGCTCGTCCCCGCGGCCGGTGCCTGGGCCGAGGATTTTCTCGACCCGATCCAGCAGGCCGTCGTCGACTCGCTCGAGACCTCGCTGGCCTTGCCCGGCGGCGGGACGCCGGCGGGACTGCTCGAGGCAGCGATCAAGGCCGCCGACGTCGATGCGGTGGACGCCTCCGCGCGGTACCTGGCCCGGCTCGCTGCGGTGATCGATGCGGCCGGTGCCG
>VGYP01000022.1 GCA_016872955.1 Planctomycetota bacterium | reverse complement strand
TCGCCCCGCATCACCGAGATCGAGAGATCCCGGATGATCAGCAGCTGTCCGCGACACAACGACACGCCTTCGACCGACGCCACGAGCATCCCGCTCCGGTCGGCCTCCTGGATCTCGAGCGCGACGCGGCCGACGGCGTCGCGACGCCGGCCGTGCTCACGCCGCATCTCCTCCAGCGCCCGCACCCGCCCCTCGTTGCGGGTGCGGCGGGCCTTGATGCCGGTGCGGATCCAGGCCTCCTCCTGGGCGATCTTGCGGTCGAAGCGTGCGTTCTGCTTCTCCTCGGCCGCGAGTGACTCCTCCTTGCGATGGAGGAACGTGTCGTAGTCGCACGACCAGTCGAACATCCGCCCCCGGTCGATTTCGACGATCCGACCGGCCAGGCGACGGAGGAAGGTGCGATCGTGCGTCACGAACATCAGTGTCCCCGGCCAGCGGCCCAGGAAGTCTTCGAGCCACTCGATCGCCGCGAGGTCGAGGTGGTTGGTCGGTTCGTCGAGCAGCAGGAGGTCTGGCTGCCCGACGACCGCGCGTGCCAACAGCACCCGCCGCTTCATCCCCGCCGAGAGTGTGTCGAAGGCACTGCAGCCGTCGAGTGCCATCCGCGCGAGGATCTGCGCGACGGCCTGTTCCCGCTGCCAGGCCGTCTCGACAGCCTCGGCCTGCGGCAGCCCGGAGGCGACGACCTCGTGCACGCTGTCATGGACGTCCTGCGGCACATCCTGCCGAAGTAGTGCGACCCTAACGCCGGGCGACCAGACGACCGCACCGGCATCCGGCTGGATCGTCCCCGCGAGCAGTCGCAGCAGCGAGGTCTTGCCGGCGCCGTTGCGGCCGAGCAGGCCGACTCGCTCCCCCGCCTCGACATGGAGCGTGACGTCGTCGAGCAGTGGCGGGCCGTGAAACCGCAGCGATACGTTACGAATGGTGACCAGCGGCATCGGCGACGTCCATAGGCGGCCCGCCGCTTGTGGAAGCAGCGCGAGCAGACCTATTCTAGAAGTTTCGCATGACGTCTCCCACGTTTCGCCTGTCCGCGCCTCGCCCCGCGGTCGCCACATTGGTGGCCTGGTGCGGCCTCATCATCGCGACGGCCCGAGGCGTCGACTTCGCGCCCCTGCTCGACAAGCACCGTGGCACGTGCCACATCGGCGATGCTCGCCAAGGAGGCTTCTCGCTCAGCACCCGCGAGGATGCGATCGCCGGCGGCGACTCGGAACAGCCGGGCATCGTGCCGGGAGCGGCCCCCGCGAGCGAGTTCATCGTCCGGATCACGTCGACCGATCCCGACACCCGCATGCCGAGCGAGGGTGATCCGCTGCCCGCCAAGGTGATCGCGGTCTTCCGCCGCTGGATCGAGGGGCAGGCACCCTGGGAGCCTGGCTTCGCATTTCGGCGGTCGACCTGGGAGCCGCCCCTCGCCTTGCGGGCCGTGCCGTTGCCACCGGCTGAGGCCAGCCGGACCGATCCCGTCGACCGCGCATGCCGACAAGTGGGTGCGGCTCGTTCGCGAACTACTGGGCGAGGCGGAGTCGCTGGCCTACGTTCAACATTGGCTCTCGTTCTGGAACAACCTGCTCCGCAACGACTACACCGGCACCGGCTTCATCACCGGCGGCCGACGACAGATCACCACCTGGCTCCACCGTTCGCTCGCGGACAACAAGGTCTACGATCGTTTTGTCCGCGAGTTGATCGCCCGACGGAGGAGTCACGCGGATTCGTCGGCGGTATCGTCTGGCGAGGCACGGTCAACGCCAGCCAGATTGTGCCGATTCAGTTCGCCCAGAAGGTCAGCCAGTCCTGTCTGGGCATCAACCTGAACTGCGCCAGCCGCCATGATTCGTTCGTCGACCGCTGGACGCTGCGGCAGACCTACGACCTGGCCGCGATCACCTCCTCACAGCCCCTGGAACTGCACCGCTGCGAGCAGGCGACCGGTCAGCAGGCCACCCCGGGCTGGCCGTTCGCCGAACTGGGGCAGGTGGACCCGCAGGCACCGCCGGCCCGGCGACTCGAGCAACTCGCCGAGCTGCTCACGAAGCAGGAAAATGGCTGGCTGTCACGCAACCTCGTCAACCTGCTGTGGGCTCGGCTCCTGGGCCGCGGCCTCGTGCATCCCGTGGACGCCCTGCGGCTGCCCCCCTGGAACGAGGACCTGCTCGACGTGCTCGCCGCCGATCTGGTGGACGCCGGCTAGAACGTGAAGCACGTCCTCGAGACGATCTGCACGTCGGAGACCTACGGTGCCGCCACGCCGGCCGTGGCGGGCCAGCCGCGGTCTCCCCGAGATCGCGGCCGTGCTCGACCGGGCCACGCTGGTCCGCTCGCACGTCCAGCCCGACCTGGGCAGCATCCTTCACTCCCGTCACCAGTATCACTGGTACACCGGCTACGTCCCGCCACAGACGGTCGCCCGCCCGCACCTGCCCGCCTGGATGTCACGGGTACTGGGGCCGCGGAACCCCTTGCTGCCGGCGTTCGTGAACATCGGCCAGCGGCTCGAGGGCATCGGCGAGAACGAGGAGATCAAGGCCTTCACCACCGGCGGTTTCTTCGGCAGCGAGCACGGCCCGCTCAAGCTGCCGTTTCCCGAGCAGGCGGCCCTGGCGGTGCGACCACCGAAGGGCATGGAACCCGGTCGCTTCGCCAACCGCTACGAGCACTACAAGCGGCTCGTGAAGGCCTCGCCGCGGAGCGAGCTCGTGAGTGACTTCCACCAGGACTCGATGCCGCGAAGCCTCGAGAACGTCCATCGGCTGCTCGGTGCCCGGGAGCGGGAGGCCTTCGACATCACCCTCGAGCCGAAGGAGATCCAGAAGCGGTACGACACCGGATGCTTCGGCCGGGGCTGCCTGCTGGCTCGACGTCTCGTCGAGCAGGGCGTCTATTACGTCGAGGTGACGACCGAATACATCCCCTTCGTCCATTGGGACACACACGAGCGAGGCCACGAGCGGGTGGCGAAGTTGCACCAGGAGATCGACCGCCCGATCGCCTCGCTGATCCGTGATCTGGAGTCCCGCGGCCTGCTCGATCGCCCGCTCGTGGTGATCGCCAGCGAGTTCAGCCGCGACATGATCACCGAGGGCCAGCCTGGCTCGACGGCCGCCGACCAGGCCAACTCCCCCAAGGACTTTCTGCAGAAGCCGGAGCACTACGGCCAGCACCGTCACTTCACGGCCGGCTCGACAGTGGTGCGCTTCGGCGGCGGGATGAAACGGGGCTTCGTCCACGGCAAGACGGCCGACGAGCGGCCCTGCGTCGCGGTGAAACATCCCGTCACCGTCACCGACCTGCACGCCACGCTCTTCACCGCCATGGGGATCAGCCCCAAGCTTGCCTACGACCTCGAGAGCCGGCCCTTCCACGCCACGGAGGACGGCAAGGGCAGGGTCGTCGAGGCAATCTTCGCGTAGCGTTGCCGCACCACGGGGAGCATCAGTAGAGGGACAGCGACCCGCCCTCCGGCCAACGCAGCACGGGCTGGGGTGTGAATCTGGTCGCGCCGGCCAACGAGCGGACCTCGGCCGCCAGGGCTCCGAGTCGCGCCCAGCGTCCCATCGATGCCCGCATCGACCCCGTCGGCCCGGAGAGTCCCCAGGCCGAGAAGGTCGCGGCCCAGAGGTCGGTGAGGCGGCTGCGGCGGACGTGGATCGAGTCGAAGCCGTACCAGGCGCCCGGCTGCTCGATCAGCGTCGCGGCGTGGTCGGCCGCGATCCCGCAGACCGCCCCGTCGAGTCGCTCCGCCGCCGTCCGCAGCTCCCCGAGGGTAAGCGGGCAGCCCGGCACGTAGACGGTCTTCAGCAACCGGTATCGCACCGGCCCCGCCCTGGCCACGCTCGCCAAGGGCAGTCGCGTGATCGCCAGCCGGCCGCCGCGGGCGGCCAGTCGGTCGGCACATTCGCGGACCCAATCTGCCGTCTGCGCGACGGAAAAGCCGTACAGGAGATCGTTCCCGATGTCGGTGATCAGCGCGAGCCGTGGCCGGCCGGCGTGGTCCGGCCCGAGCCGGTCGAGCGCCCGCCACAGGCCGCTTCGCAGCACCGACGGCAATCGCCGCCAGGCGACGCGACTGTTGGCACCGAACGACCTTCCGTGCCCGGCGGCCACGAACACGTCGGCAGCACCACTGCCGGCTCGCACGCCGGCCACCAGCCGGGGCAATCCCCGGGACAGGTTGCTCGCGCCGATAGCGACCACCAGTGGGCACGCGGCCGGAGGCAGCGCATCCGGAGGGCTCATGTCATCGCCACCCGCCGGACAGCCCCTGCCAACAGGAGGCGGCCAGGAGCGCGAACATGATGCCCAGGAAGGGCTGGCCGTGCCTGTAGGCCCAGTAGGCGACCAGCGCGCCGGTCGCCACGCCGATCAAGCCGGCGATCTTGTGGGCGTCGGCCACGCCCATCGCCAGCATGCCCTCCCGCACGATCTGACCGCCGTCGAGCGGCGGCACCGGCAGCAGATTCAAGAGCGGCCAATAGATGTTGACCGACAGCATGAAGATCGTGGCCGCGCACAACGGCAGCGGCTCGATCCGCCGCCCCTGGTAGAGATCGAGCGCTTCGCCCACCGACACGATCGGAAAGGGCACCTGGTAGCCACGGGCTCGGAGCAGGGCCACAATCGCCGCCGCGGTCACCAGTTGGGCCACCGGCCCCGCCGCGGAGACGAGCATCCGCTGGAGGGGCCGCAGGCCGACCCGCCGGCCCCAGGCCTCCGGAATCGCCAGGCCTCCGAAGTGGTAGATCACGATGTGCGTCGCCTGGCCGAACCGGCGATAGGCGAGGGCATGGCCCAGTTCGTGGATCAGGACCGAAACCAACACGGTGCCGGCCCAGAGGATGAGATACCCGAGCGTCTTTCGCTGGTCGCCGCCGGCGAACGACTGGCAGGCTTCCCAACCCAGCAGCGCAGCCCCCAGCCAGAACCAGGCGGAGACACGCACGGGAATGCCGACCACCTCAAACTGCCAGTCGGCGGGCGTCGGCTGGGGCTCGGCGAGCAGCATGCCGAAGACTCTACCCGATCAGGCCGCGCACCGCCCCCCGACCTGCTCGGCGGCCGGCCGACCACCGCCGGCCACCGCCAACACCGCTGCAGCAGCCCGCGCCGCCGAACCGGGATGGGCCACTCGCGCGGCGACGGCCGCGACCCGGGCGCGGCCGCGGGCGAGCGCCGATGGATCCTGCAGCCACTCGATCAGGTGCGCGGCGATCCGGTCGGCCGGATCGCCCACCGCGAGGTATTCCGGGAACACCGCCTCGGGGTCGGCGGCCGCCACCGCGAGGGGCGGCAGCCAGACGGGCCGCGCGGGCCCCACCGGTTCGCGGCAGGCCAGCATGTTCACCAGCGTGATGAACCGGGCGCGGCGAACCAAACTCTGGAAGACATAGGCCACGCCGCCGATCCGGTAGAGGATCACGGTCGGCACGTGGGCGGCGAGCAGTTCCAGCGACACCGACCCGCTGACCGCGATCGCCACGTCGGTGAGGCCGATCAGGTCTCGCGTCTTGCCCGCCTCGACGGCGATCCCGAGCTCCCCGACCTCCGGGCTGGCGGCGATCGCCGCGCGGACGACGGCGGCGTGCCGCTCGTTCAACGCGGCCACCGTGAACCGGGCGTCGGGCACCCGACGGTGGACCGCCACCGCGGCCCGCAGGATGCTGCCCAGGTTTCCCGCGATCTCCTGCCCGCGCGATCCCGGCAGCAGCAGCACGCGAGGCCGATCGTCTGCGGCCCCGGCCGAGTCGTGCGGCACGGTCGCCTCGGGGTGCTCGTCGAAGAAGGGATGGCCGACGAGCGTGCTCGCCATGCCCTGCTGGAGAAACCATTCGTGCTCGAAGGACAACGGCGCGAGCACGTGGTCGATCAGCCGGCGCATCTTCCCGATCCGCCAACTAGCCCAGGCCCAGATCTGCGGCGGGCAGTAGAACACGACGGGAATGCCATGACGTTTCGCCCGCCAGGCGAGCCACCAGTGAAAGCCCGGGAAATCAACCAGCACGCAGACATCCGGCCGAGCGTCGAGAAAACTCCGCTCGGCCCGCCGCGCAAGGTCGACGAAGCGATGGATCGACAGCGCGACCCGCAGGAACCACATCACCGCCAGTCGCGTCAGGTCGGCCAGCAGCCGGCACCCCGCCGCTTCCATCCGGGGGCCGCCGAGGCCGATGCACTCGACGCCCGGCAGGCGGCGGTGGAGTTCCCGCACGAGCAGGGCCGCGTGATGGTCGCCGGAGGGTTCACCGGCCGAGAGGAAGACGCGCATAAATACTCCGCCCGAGCGATCGGCCGCCCGGGCGGAGTATTTCACGTGCGTGGCCGCCGACCTAGAGCGATTTACGGCTCGTGAACCGGGGCGAAAAACGGCTCTGGGCCGGTCACTTCGCCGGCGCGAAGCCCTTGCTGATGTTGCCGAACACCATCGTCACCTGCTCGTCGGGACCGGCCTTGGCGACCTTGCCCTTGCAGTTGTTGCAGCAGAAGCCGACGGACGCGCCGCCGATGTCCAACTCGGTGCCGGCCTTCACCGGTCCGCCACTGAAGGGGCAGCCCTTCTGGGTGAGCTGTCCCGTCGAGACCATCTGCTGGTGAGCCTTGGCGGCGAACTTCGCCGAGTCGCCCTTGAACGCCGCCTGGCACTTCTCGCAGCAGAACCAGACGTTGCCACCCGCGAACTCCACGCTCACGTCGGGATTGGACGGTTTGCCCGAGATCGGACACTTCGGGGCAGGACCCTTGGCGGCCGGCGCCGACACGGCCACGGCGGCGAACAGGGCGAGGCAAACAGAGACGACAAAGCTGGTTTTCATGGCTGATGGCTCCAGAGGATTGGACATCGATGAATGGCAGGGCAAACTCACCCGCCTTAGGATTTTAGTCCTGGGACGGGTGACGACACAACGGCTTCCCGGTGCCGCGGTTCAGGCAGGCCCAGGGCCAGGATCGCCCCGGCGGCGATCACCGCCGACCCGACCAGAAACACGATACGGCCCCCGATCGCGTCGACCGCGAAACCGACCGCCGGCGAGAGCACGAAGGGAGCGCCGAGCGCCGCCCCAACGATGCTCACGTACCGCGGATGCTCCGCCGGGCCGGGGGCGAGTTCCAAGGCGTAGCCCGTCAGGATCTTGAGGGCGATCGGGTTGAGTCCCAGCGGCGCGTAGACGATCCAGAACCAGCGGGCCGCCACGGCCGCCGGCGCGAGCGACAGCCCGGTCACGATCAAGGGCGTGAGCGCCGAGACGGCCACGAGCCCCACCAGCACGATGCGCGTGCCGCGACGATCGGCGACCGGCCCCGCGACCAGGCTGACCAAGCCGGTGGCCAGGTTCTGCACCACCACCCAGGTCACGAGGCTCGTGGCGGGCGTGGCCAGCGATTCACGGGCGAAGGCCTGATAGTGCGGGAACAGGATGATGACCGTGGCAAAGCAGGCGGCGACGGCGGCCAGCCGCCCGACCGCCGGATCGCGATCGAGGGTCCGGCGCCAGCCGGTGCAGCCGGCCGCCACGCGCCCGATCCAACCACCGGACACCGCCGGCTCCGGCGGCGACGGGTCATCGGGCGGCTCGGTGAGGAAGGCCGGCACGACGGCGGCCGCGGCGAAGCAGGTCGCCGTGGCGGCGAAGATCAGCGGAAAGCCATCGGGTCGCACGAGCCACGGCCCCAACAGCCAGAGCGACGCCACGACCGCCAGCACGCTGCCGATCGTCACGCTCGCCACGAGGGACCGCCCCCGATGGCCCGGCGCGATGAGCTTCCCCTGCAGCGTGGAGAGGACGAGCTGGTTGACGCCGTTGACGGCCGAAAAGGCCCCGTAGAGCACCAGAAACAGAACGGCCAGCCGTTCCGGCCGCGAGGCGGCCAACGGGCCCCAGGCCACCGCCAGGATGCCGAAGCAGGCGGCCAACACCGCGGTCGTGATCGACGCCGCCGGCCACTTCCGAGACAGCCGCGTTAGCGGAGCAGCCATGAACAGGGGCGGCACGCTCTGGCCACCGCGATTGAGCACCGGCAGCAGGCCACGGAGCGTGCCGGAATCGACCACCGCGTCGAGCACGGCCGGCATGATCACCGTCTCCGTCTTGAACGCCCAGCCGATCCGCACGAGCACCTGGTAGACCACGAGCCAGAAGGAGTTTCTCGATTCGCAGGCCGCCGCGGCGGCGGCGATCGCGGAACGCGGGTTGTGCGGCTCTGCCATGCGATTACGATCGGGCGGTCGGACCGGCCGGGGAGCCCTGGGGCCCCGGCCGTCCATCGGTCCGCCGTCTCCGAGAGGATAATCGATCATGCCCGCAGTCGTGTTGCACGCAGGATGGCTCGTGGTCGCCTGCCTGATCTCCCTGCCGCTCCGCGCGGCAGCGGACGAACTCGTGTGGTTCGGCACCTACAGCCGGGGTGAGACCGGCTCCGAGGGTATCTACGTCTCCCGGTTCGACGGCGCGAGCGGCCGATTGTCGGAGCCCGTGCTGGCGGCCAAGGCCGTGAACCCCTCGTTCCTGGCGTTTCATCCGCAGCGACCACTGCTCTACGCGGTGGCGGAGATGAGCGACGGCAGCCCGCCGACGGGGGGCGTCGTGGCCTTCGCGGTGGACGAGGCCAGCGGCACGCTGCGGCCCCTGAACGCCCGACCTTCGGGCGGCGGCGGCCCGTGCCACGTCACCGTCGATCCCACGGGCCGGGCCGTGCTGGCGGCGAACTACGGCGGCGGCAGCCTGATCTGCTTCGGCATCGCCGACGACGGCGGGCTCCAGCCGGTGGCCACGACGACACCCGGTGGCTTCATCCAGCACGCCTCCGACCGCGCTGGGGAGGCGGGAGCCGACCCGCGACGACAGGAGCATCCTCATGCCCACTCGGTGGACGTTGCGGCCGATGGGCGGTTCGCCTTCTGCTGCGATCTGGGCCTTGACGCGATCCTGATCTACAAGCTCAATGCGGCACGGGCCACCCTCGTCCCGCACGGCCGGGCGGCACTGACTGCCGACGCGGGGCCGCGTCACTTCGCCCTGCACCCCTCCGGCCGCTTCGCATGGTGTGTCAACGAGCTATCGCTGACCGTGACGGGCTTCACCTCCGACGCGGCAGCCGGCACACTCCACGAACTGCAGACGATCACCACGCTGCCGGACGAGGTCACAAAGCGATCGGGATTCACGACCGCGGAGATCGCCTGTCATCCCTCGGGCCGATTCCTCTACGCCAGCAACCGGGGCCACGACTCGATCGCCATGTACACCGTCGACGAGCGGACGGGCGGCCTGTCATTCCTCGGCACCGAGCCGATCCGCGGCCAGACGCCGCGGAGCTTCGCGATCTCGCCCGACGGCCGGTTCCTGCTGGCTGCCGGCCAGGGTTCGGGGACCGTGACGGTGTTCTCGATCGACACCGCGACGGGACGCCTCTCGTTCACCGGCCAGTCGATCCGTGTGCCGGCGCCGGTCTGCGTTCTGTTTCGCCGCCAAGGCGGTGCGGTCAACGACCCGCCGCGACCATGAGTTCCAGATAACTGCGTTGCTCGGGCTCGTGACAGCCGAGTTCACGGGCCAGCGACGTGATGCAGGCGGTCGCGAGGGTCACCTCGTTGGCTGCGGCGAGGACTTCGAGTTCCACAAAGTCGCCGAGTCCCACCACGGAGTCGAGCGCGACCTCGACCTCGGTCCCATGCCACAACACGCGGGCCGGATGTCGACGCTTGGTGACGTCCCGCACCCTGCGGAAGCCGAGCGCTTCGAGCAGGTCGGTCCATTGGTCGAGCGTGGCCTGGCCGCCCCGCGGCCCGCCCGGCAGGGGTGGCGTCGCCGCCAGGCCGAGTTCGAGCTCCCGGCGGGTCTTGGTGGACGAGTCGATCCGCGGCCCTTTCCACGTAAGCGCCACCGCCTCCCCCTCCCGCCGCAGCCGCAACGCCTCGTCGGTCTTGACGAAATCACGACAGGGATGAGCGAAGTAGCGGTCGAGCTGGTCGACAGGCTCGCGAAACCGGGCCGCCAGCGTTACGAGCTGCAACTCGAGGGCCGTCGGATCGGCGACGTGAAACTTCTGCTCGACTTCGTACACTGCGACTGCTTCGCGGGGATCACGGCAGGCGACCTGCCGGCAAGGGATCGGCTCCGATGTTATCCGGACTTCCAACGGCCGGCCGCCGGCTGGCGGCCTTGTTCGCCCTGCTCGTGGCGGGGTGCGGCCGGCCACCGACACACCCGGCCGTGGGCGTCCGACTGGGCCCGCTGCCGATCGCACCGATCACCGACCTGAAGGCTTCTCCTCCCGCGTTCACCGGCCGAGTGACGCTCGTCAACTGCTGGGCCACCTGGTGCCCTCCCTGCCGCCGTGAACTGCCGAGCCTCGTGCGGACGGCGGCGGGCCTCGCCACGGACGAACGCTTCCAACTCGTGGCGGTCTCCTGCAGCGGGTCCGGTGCCGCCACCCCTGCCGACCTGGCGGCCGAGACGGCCGCCTTCCTAATCGAGCAGAAACTCACCCTCCGGTCCTACGTGTTCACCGACCCGCTGGCGGCCGACCTGGTCCGTGAGCGGCTCCGGCTCGACGCGTTGCCGACCACCTACCTGGTCGGTCCCGATGCGGCGATCCGCCGCGTCTGGACCGGCTACCACCCTCGCGACGAGGCCGACATCGCTGCCGCGATCGTAACGCTCCTGCGGGAAGCCCCCCGACCGGAATAATCGGCCCGCGGCTGGAGGGTCGATCCGGCGGCCCACCGTCCCAGCCGCATCGACGACGGTCTACACTTGCAGGTTCCCCTCCGCGCGAGTCCGACTGATGAGCCTCTTCCCGCTGCGCGCCTCCGAGCATTTGCATGACGTCCGGTACGAGATCCGCGGCGCCCTCGCCCGCCGCGCCGAGCAGCTGGAGCGGGAGGGGCATGACATCGTCAAGCTCAACATCGGCAATCCTGGGGCCTTCGGCTTGCGGATGCCGTCGTCGATGCGGGTCGCGATCGTCGAGAACCTGCATCAGGCCGATCCCTACTCCCACCAGAAGGGAATCTTTCCGGCCCGCGAAGCGGTCGTGATGCAGCAGCAGACCCGCGGGGTGATGGACGTCACCGCCGACGACGTCTTCATCGGTAACGGCGTGTCCGAGCTGATCATGCTGGCGATGCGGGCCCTGCTCAATCCCGGCGACGAGGTGCTGGTGCCGAGCCCCGATTACCCGCTCTGGACGGCGAGCGTCGTGATCCACGGCGCCCGTGCGGTGCACTACCCGTGCCGTCCGGAGCGGGGCTACGTGCCCGATCCGTCCGACGTGGAGCGGCTGATCACCGACAGGACGCGGGCGATCGTCGTGATCAATCCCAACAACCCGACCGGCGCCGTCTACCCGCGGGACGTGCTGACAGCCCTGGCCGGCATCGCCGAACGACGGCACCTGGTGGTCTGCAGCGACGAGATCTACGACGAGATGCTCTTCGACGGGGCCGAGTTCGTGCCGATGGCTACGCTCGCCCAACGGTCGCTGTGCCTGACCTTCGCCGGACTCAGCAAGGTCTACCGGGCCTGCGGCCTGCGGGTGGGCTGGCTCGTGTTCTCTGGCGAGCGCGAGCATGCCCGCGACTATCTGCAGGCGATCGACCTGCTGGCCTCGCTCCGTCTCTGCTCCAACGTGCCGGGCCAGTTCGCCGTCCAGACCGCCCTCGGTGGCCATCAGTCGATCTTCGAGCTCACCCAGCCGGGCGGCAGGCTGCACGCGACCCGCTCGGCCTTGGTGAGCGCGATTCGGAAGAGCCGGTGGTCGTCGCTGGAGCCGCCACCGATGGGGGCCATGTACGGGTTCATCCGCGTCCACGCCGACCGGCTCCCCGGAGGCCTGCCGGCATTCGATGACCAGGCCTTCGCCCTCGATCTGCTGGAGCGGAAGCACGTGCTCGTCGCGCCGGGCTCGAGTTTCAACGTTCCGTACCGCGACCATTTTCGGGTCACGCTCCTGCCGGACGCCGACGAGATGGCCGACGTCTGCGGCAGGATCGAGACCTTGCTCGACGAATACGCGCTGCGACCGGACGGCCGCTGATCGTCCGGCCCGCCGGGCCGCGGCGGACATTCCGCGAGGGGCGTCCTGCGTCCCCACCGAACCCCTATGATGGTGTCGCGGCGACGCGAACACGCCGTCCCGGCCCCTTCCCGACGACGACACTCGCCATGCTGCGGCCCGCCCCGCCGACGCCCCGCCTTCCGCACCGGCCTCTCGCGGTCTGGCTGGCGGGCCGCATCGATTGGGCCGGCTATGCGGTCCTGGCCGAGCGACTGTCGGGCGAGGTGGCTGCCGCGGGGGGCCGCCACCCGACGCTGATGCTGTTCGAACTCGAGCCCTGCGTCACGATCGGACGCCTCGGCTCCCGCACCGACGTCGCGATCGACGACGACGAACTGCGGTCGCGGCAACTGGCCGTTCGATTCACCGGCCGGGGTGGTGGGGCGGTCGTGCACGGCCCTGGCCAAGTCTGCGTGTCGCTGTTCGCGGCGCTGGCCGACCTCGGTCTCGGCCCCTATGACGCCGGCACCTGCCTGGAGCGGCTCGAACACGGCCTGGCCGCGGCCCTCCGGGAAGTCCAGGCGGGCCCGATCCGTCACCCCGGCGTGCCCGGCGTCTTCGGACGCACCGGCCTGCTGGCCGCCGTCGGCCTCGCGGTCCGCCGCGGTGCGGTGTCGCACGGGGCATTCGTGAACGTCTCTCCGTCGCTCGAACTCCATCAGCGCGTCACGAGCCTGCGACTGCCGCAGACCGAGGGGAGTCGCAGGGCGACGTGGATGGGTTCCGTGGAGGCCGACGTGCAGCGACGCGTCCGCCTCCAGGATGCCCGCACCGCCCTCGTGCAGCATCTCGCCGACGCCTTCGGTTTCGAGCAGACCCACATCCACTCCGGCTTCCCGTTGCGGCCCGCAGCGGGCGGCCCCGCCCATTCCGGAGTCGTCCGTCGTGTCGGATGATGCGTCCTTGCGAAGGGAACTGCCGATCGTCGCCGGCGCGGATCCCGGGCCGGCGGCCGGCGGCCGGCGGCTGCCGCCATGGCTGCGGCAGAATCTCGCCCCCGGCGGCGGCCACGGTGAAACCGCGGCCCTGATCGCCGAACTGGGTCTCGAGACCGTCTGTAGCTCCGCCAGGTGCCCGAACCGGCTCGAGTGCTGGTCGCAGCGGACGGCCACATTCATGATCCTCGGCAACGTCTGCACGCGGCCCTGCGGCTTCTGCTCGGTGCCGCGGGGTCGGACGGAGGCCCTCGAGGACGACGAGCCGCAACGGGTGGCCGAGGCGGCCCGGCGGCTGGGTTTGGCCCACGTGGTGGTCACCAGCGTGACGCGTGACGACCTGCCCGACGGGGGCGCGGATCACTTTCGGCGGACGGTCGAGGCGGTGCGGGCCGCGACCGGCGGCTCGGTCGAGGTGCTGGTGCCCGACTTCCTGGGGAAAGACGGGGCCCTGGAGACGCTGATGTCGGCCCGCCCGGACGTCTTCAACCACAACACCGAGACGGTGCCCCGACTCTATCGCAGCGTCCGCGGCCGCAAGAGCGTCTATGCCTGGACGCTCGAACTGCTGGCCCGCGCCAAACGGATCATGCCCGACGTCCGCACGAAGAGCGGCCTGATGCTTGGCCTGGGCGAGACCCGTGACGAGCTGCTCGACGTGCTCGCCGACCTCGTCGATCACGGCGTCGACTTCCTGACGCTCGGGCAATATCTCCAGCCCACGGCCGACTCGCTGCCGGTCGAGCGGTACGTGCCGCCGAAGGAGTTCGACGAACTGGCGGGGATCGCCCGCGGCCTCGGGTTCCGGAAGGTCGCCTCGGGACCGCTCGTGCGATCGAGCTACCACGCCCGCGACATGGCCGAGGATGCCCTCACGGCGGCGCCGTCCGCAGGTCGGATGGCAGTTCGCTGAGATCGCGGGCGGCGTCGGCGACCGCGATCGCCCGCAGTCGTGCGACCACGTCGGCGTGGTCCGCCGCCACGTTGTTCCGTTCACCCGGATCGGTGGCGAGGTCGACCAGCACGGCCGGGCCCTCGTGAGCCGCGATCAGCTTCCAGTCGCCGTCGTACACCGCCCTGCCGCTGGCGTGCACGATACACAGCGGACGTGGCCGGTCGGGCGGCCCGGTGCCGGCGATGGCGTCCCAGCGGTCGAGGCCGTCCCAATCGGCCTGCGGAGGTCGTGCGGGGTCGGCGAGGCCCACCAGCGTCGGAAACCAATCCGTCGCGTGGATCACCGCCGGGCACTTCCGCGGGCCGAGCACACCCGGCCAGTTGGCGAAGGCACAGACCCGCACGCCCCCCTCCCAGAGCGTGTTCTTCTGGCCTCGCAGCGGCGCGTTGTCGCTGTTGAAGGGCGAGTCCGGGACGTCGCCCGCATAGGGATTCCGGGCCGCGGCGACCCCGCCGTTGTCGCTGGTGAAGACGATCAGCGTGTCGCGCCGCTGGCCGGTCTCGTCGAGCGCGGCAACACAGCGGCCCAGGGCGTCGTCGAGCTGGGCGATCATGGCCGCCAAGCGCAGTCTCGAATCCTGTTTGGCTGGATCGGCGTGGAACGTGATGCCGTCGTAGCGCCGCGTGAACTCCTGCGGAGCGGCGACCGGGGTGTGCACCGCGTGGAAGGCCACGTATCCGAACCAGGGCCGGCGGCGGCCGGCGGCCCGCAGCATGGCTCCCTCCCGGATTCGCCGCACAGCCTCGGCCGTGATCAGTTCTGTGGCGTTGCCCGGCTCGTCGAGCCGCGTGCCGTCGCGGTGCCAGGTGTCCTCGAACGGGCCGGGGCGATACTTGTGGGTCCAGGGATCAGCGGCGCCCGTGAGCGTGCCGTAGGCGTGGTCGAAGCCGTAGTGCAGCGGCCCCCACTCCGGCCGCGAACCGAGGTGCCACTTGCCCGCCTGAAAGGTCGCGTAGCCCGCCGCCTTGAGCGCCGCGGCGAGCGTGACCGTCCCGGGCGGCAACGCCCGACGGTTGGTGGGATCGATCACGTGAGGACCGAAGCGTCCAGGGTAGCGGCCCGTGAGGAGCGC
This sequence comes from Planctomycetota bacterium, assembly GCA_016872955.1. Taxonomy (GTDB): domain Bacteria; phylum Planctomycetota; class Planctomycetia; order Pirellulales; family UBA1268; genus QWPN01. The sequence continues at coordinate 2,379 of VGYP01000022.1, read as the reverse complement.
GGCCCGGGTGGGTGTGCAGACGGGCTGCACGTAGTGGCGGTCCAGTTCCACGCCAGCCGCCACGAGCCGGTCCATGTGCGGCGTCTTGCCGAGGCCGCCGTGCCAGCCCACGTCGCCCCAGCCGAGGTCGTCCGCGACGATGAACAGCACATTGGGCCGGGGCGGCGGTGCGGCCGCGGCGGCACCCAGCCCGCCGACCGCCACCACGAGGGCGAACCACCCCCGGGTCACGTCGTCTCCTCCTCCTCGAGCCCGTGCTCGAGGAGCTTCTTGCGGAGCGTGTTGCGGTTGATGCCGAGCCGGGCAGCCGCCTTGAGCTGCACGCCCCCGCAGGCGGCGAGCATCTGGGCGATCAGCTCCCGCTCCACGCGGCTCACCACGCGATCGAAGAGCGTGTCGTCGTCGGCCGGGGCCGACGCCAGCCCCTGCTCAACGAGTTCCCGGGCCAGACTGTCGAGATCGCCACCCCGCCCCGGCAGGCTGCAGGCGTCGCGGCCACCGCGGATCGCCGGCGGCAGGAGGTCGAAGGTGATCTCATCGCCCGGCGCCATCACCACGCCCCGCTCGACCACGTTCTGCAGCTCGCGGACGTTGCCCGGCCAGTGGTAGCGGATGAGGGCCTGCATGACGTCGGGCTGGATGTGGACCACGTACCGGTCGTTCTGCTCGTTGTACAGCTCGAGAAAGTGGGCGACGAGGAGCGGGATGTCGTCCCGCCTGGCCCGCAGCGGCGGCAGCACGATCGGCACGACGTTGAGCCGGTAATAGAGATCCTCCCGGAAGGTCTCGCGGGCCACCTCTTCCAGCAGGTCGCGGTTGCTCGCAGCGATCACGCGGGTGTCGACTCGGATAGTCTCGGTGTCGCCCACCCGCTCGAACTCGCGCTCCTGGAGGACCCGCAGCAGCTTCACCTGCAGCTTGGGCGTGGTGGAGTTGATCTCGTCGAGGAAGATCGTGCCGGTGTGGGCCGCCTCGAAGCGACCGGCACGGTTGGCCACGGCCCCCGTGAACGAGCCGCGAACGTGACCGAAGAGTTCGCTCTCGAGCAGGCTCTCCGACAACGCGCCGCAGTTGACGCGGACGAAGGGGCCCGTGCCGCGGGGGGAGAGTTCGTGGATCGCCTTGGCGATCAGCTCCTTGCCGGTGCCCGTCTCGCCGAGCAGCAGCACCGAGGCGTTCGAGGCCGCCACCCGCCGGGTCATGGCGTAGACCTCGAGCATCGCCGGGCTGCGGCCGATCAGGCCGGCCAGCGGTGCCGCAGGCTGATCGTCACCGGCGGGGACGGAGGGGCGGAGCATCGGCTGGGGGAACCGGGTTCATCCTGCCCGCCGCCTCGATGCCATCCGATCCAGCGTCAGCCGCACGGCGGGCCGCGACGTCGGCTTCAGGAGTGTACCCTCCGTCCGCCGTCAGCATCTGCCGGCCGTCGCGGAGCAGCCCCCACCGCTCGACACTCGCCTCATACGCCGTCGTGGCCACGAGCCGGGCGTTCTCGGGCAGATCCTTGCGGCCGGCCTCCTGTTCTAGGGCCGCCTGTGCCTTGGGCCGGCCGATCGTGGCCAGGAGCGACGCCGCGGCCGCGTGGAGCTCTTCCTGCAGCAGGGCGAACTGGGCCGTCTCCAGGGCGGCCGACACGTCGCGGCCGCGGCGGCCGAGCCGTCCTAAGAGCGTGAGTGCCTCGCGGGCCCGCGCCAACCGCGCGGCCGCCGCCGCATTGCGGCTCGCCGCACTCGCCGCCCGCGTTCCCGCTGCCGACGCGAGCAGGTCGGGAAACGTCGCCGGCGACCGCCGCTGCCACGTCTCGGGGTCGACCCGCGGCTCGAACAGCCCCTCGACGTCCTCCGCAATCGCCACGCGATCGAGTTCGGAGAACGGCAGGAGCAGGGTCGCCAACGGCCGCCCGCGGCCGACCTCGTCAAGCGGATCGACGACGACGATCACCGCCGGGTCGTCACCGAGCCCCTGGAGCCGGAGCAGCTGCGCGGTCTCGTAGGCTGACGGCTCGAGCACCCGCGCCGCCACCAGCACCAGCGTGGTGTCCGCACTGCCGCGGGCAGCGATGATGGCATCCCGGCCGGTGGAGGTGCGGATCGGGTCGAAGCCGTACCGCGACACGCCGGCGGCGAGTTCCTGCCCGCCGGCGGGATCGGGGTGTGCCACGATGGCCCGGTCCCGACCGGTGCTGGTAGCGGCGTAGAGAAGCGTCTCGACGACGCGACTAACGCCATAAAAAGGGACATCACCGGCGGCCAGGGCGAGGGTCCGGGCGGCGGCAAACTGCGTCGCGACGTCGTCGGCGGCCAGTGCCCGCACGAGCGACTCCCGCGTTTCCGGCAGTAGACCGCCGCCGTCGTCGGCCTGCCTGCCGCCCGCCTGGTC
>VGYP01000021.1 GCA_016872955.1 Planctomycetota bacterium | reverse complement strand
CTCACCGTGACCGGCCCGACATCCCGGGCCGCCTCGACCGGCTTCATGCCCCGCCGCACCGGCCGGCCATGCTCGTCGAGCACCTCCACCGCCACCGTCCGCACGGCATCGGTGCCCATCCGCCCGATCGTAGCCGACACGACCAGGGGCGTGCCCGCGGCCATGCGGTCACCCGACAACTCGAGTGACTCGATCGCGACGTTTCGCGGCGCCTCGGCGGCGACGTCGACGTACAGCACCGGAGGAGCCGTCTCGTCACCGGTCGCCTCCGTCTCCGGGATCGGCGCGTTGTCCCAGGCCCCATGCGAGCAGTCGGTGAAGACGTAGAGTTCCCGCCGCTGCAGATCGGCGGCCTCCAGGAGCCTTCTCGCCTCGGCGATGGCGGCCGGCAACGAGACCGTCGGTGTCGCCGTCTCGAGCCGGTCGAGCCGCACGTCGGTGGCGGCCCGCGTGGGATCGAACGCGGCGGCGCTGCCCGTGGTGTCGAGCACGGCGATCCGGCTCCCCGCCGGCAGCTTGTCGAGCAGCACGCGGGCCAACGTTACGGCCTGCTCGAGCCGCGTGCGGTTGCCCTCGCGGAGCAGCATCCGCGGCGCGGTGTCGAACACTAGGGCCGCGGCCACCGGTCCCTCGGCATCGGGCAGCCAGCCCGCCCCGCGGAGCACCGGACGCGCCAGCGAGACCGCCAGCAGCAGGAGGGCGGCGATCCGGAGCAGCAGCAGCAGCAGGTGGCTCACCTGCAGCCGCCGTCGGTTGGCGCTGGCCCGCTGCGTGAGGAACCGCAGCGCCGGGAACGTGTGGGGCACCGGCGTCCGCCGCATCACCAGGTGGAGGATGATCGGGGCGGCCACCAAGGCCAGGCCACCGAGGAGCAGCGGCGAGAGGAAGGACAGACCCATCGCTCAAAATCGCCCTTGACGGCTGCGGAGGTATTCGACGAGCGCTGCATCGAACTGCATGCTCGTGTCGAGCGGCACGTAGTCCACGCCCGCCCGGAAGCACCAGCCGAGGTAGTCCGCACGGAAGGCGTCGACGGCGGCCACGTAGCCGGCCCGGGCGGCGTCAGCGTCGATCACCAGCCGGTCGCGGGTCTCCGGGTCATCGAACTCCACCATCCCCCCGAACGGAAACCTCACCTCCGCCTCGTCGAGGACGTGGAACAGGATCACGTCGTGTCCGCCGTGCCGCAGGCGGAGCAGGGCCTCGCGGATCGGCTCGGGGTCGGCCAAGAGGTCGCTGAACAGCATCACCAGGGAGCGGTGCCGGAGCATCGCAGCCACCTGCACGAGGCTGTGGGCGATGTCGGTCTTGCCCGACGGCGAGACCTTGGAGAGCAGCGACAGCACCTGTGCAATCTGCGAACGGCGGGAGCGGGCCGGCAGCGAGCTGGTCACCCTCGCGTCGAAGACCATCAGCCCGCAGGGATCCCGCTGGTGCACCATCAGCCAGCAGAGGGCCGCCGCCAGCGAGATCGCGTAGTCCAGCTTGGTGATCGGCTGCCGGTAGGTGTAGGCCATGGAGCCGCTGGCATCGATCACCAGGTAGCCCGTGATGTTGGTCTCGGCCTCGAACTTCTTGACGTAGTGCTTGTCGGTCTTGGCGTAGACAAGCCAGTCGATGTCCTTGGGATCGTCACCGGGGGCGTAGCGGCGGTGCTCGCTGAATTCAACCGAAAACCCCTGGTAGGGGCTGGCATGAAGCCCCTGCAGGAAGCCCTTGACGATGAACTGCGCGCGGAGGTCGAGCCGGGCGATCTGCCGGACCACTTCGGGCTTCAGATATTCCTCGACCGCGCGTGGCATCGCCGGCTCATCCGAGAACAAGGGGACCCCGCTTCCGGAGATCGCGTTCGCCGGCCGGAAGCGTGATCGGGGACGCTGCCCCGTCATTTCACAAACTTGGGAATCTCGGGCTCGGGCGTCTCCTTGACGAGCCGCTCGATGATCGACTCACTGCTGAGACCTTCGGCCTGGGCCTGGAAGTTGGTCGCGATCCGATGCCGCAGCACGGGCACGGCGACGCGGCGGACATCGTCGAGCGAGACGCTGAAGCGGCCGTCCATCGCCGCCATCGCCTTGCCACCCTGGATCAGGAACTGTCCCGCCCGCGGGCCGGCACCCCAGTCGACGAGCTGGGCCACGTAGGGCGGGGCCTGCGGATCCTTGGGCCGCGTCGCCCGCACCAGCCGGGCAACGTACTTCACGATGTATTCGCTGACGGCCACGCTGGCCACGACTTTCTGGATGTTGACGATCGCCCGCCCGGAGAGCACCTTGCGAACCTCGGGCCGCTCCGGCCGCGTGGTGGCCAGCAGGATCTGTTCCTCCTCGGCGGCCGTCGGATAGTGGACCTTGATGTTGAACATGAACCGGTCGAGCTGCGCCTCGGGGAGCGGGTAGGTGCCCTCCTGCTCGATCGGGTTCTGCGTCGCGATCGTGAAGAAGGGATCGGGAAGCTTGTGGGTCTCCTGCCCCACAGAGACCTCCCGCTCCTGCATTGCCTGAAGCAACGCCGCCTGCGTCTTCGGAGGGGTGCGGTTGATCTCGTCGGCCAGCAGGATGTTGGTGAAGATCGGTCCTTCGACGAACCGAAACACCCGCCGTCCGGCCTCGTCGTCGAGCACGTTGGTGCCGGTGATGTCGGAGGGCATCAGGTCGGGCGTGAATTGCACCCGCTTGAAGTTGACATCGAGGATCCGCGCCAGCGTCGACACCATCAACGTCTTGGCGAGCCCGGGCACGCCCTCGAGTAGGCAGTGACCGCGGGTGAAGATGGCAGCGAAGAGCTGCTCGATCACCTCGGCCTGGCCGACGATCACCTTCTGGAGTTCCTCCTGCATCAGTCGGCGATGCTGGGCGAACTCCTGCAGGATGTCGTCAAGCGTCTTGGGACGGGATGCGGTGGACACGCCTGCGTTCCTTCGAGCCTGAGGGCCGACCGCCGGGGATGAGAAACTCAGTATCCGCCTTCGCCGCGGCGGCGGCAAACCACCCTCGGCCCGGCCGCGGGTTTTCCCGGTCGGTACGCGCCGCTCCAGACCCGACCTGCTACGATCACGGTGGAGGAACGGTCTGCCCATGGCGGTGATCCCACGGACGTGCCGGCACGTCCGCCGCCAGCCGCGGTGGCCGGTTGTGGTCTGCCTCACGGCATGGCTCGCGGGCATCGCCGCCTGCCCGCGGCCGGCGGTCGCCGAGGACCATCCCATCGGCCCTGGCGAAATCCAGCGGGCGATTGAGAGGGCCCGCGAGTTCCTCGTCCGCCAGCAGAAGCCGGAGGGCTGGTGGGAGGCGATGCACTCGCCAGACAAGCGGGTCGGGGCCACCGGACTGGTGCTCTTGGCACTGGCCAACGCCGGGCTGCCGGCCGAGCACCCCGCGATGCAGAAGGGCCTCGCCTGGTTGCGGACCCAACAGGGCGACCAAACCTACCACGTGGCGCTGCAGACGCTCGCGTTGGCGATGCTCTCCCCCGCGGCCGATGCCGCGATGCTCGAACGCAACGTCGCCTGGCTCGAGGCTGCGCAGGTGCCCGTTGGCCCCGGGGCCGGATCATGGAGCTATCGCGGCAGCGCCGTCGGCACGGGTGACAACTCCAACACCCAGTTCGCCCTGCTCGCCCTCCATGAAGCCTCCCGGGCCGGCATTCCGGTCAAGGACGAGACCTGGGTGCGGTCGCAGCAGTACTGGGTGGCGTGTGCCAACGCCGACGGATCCTGGGGCTACTCGGGCCGCTCGGCCGGCACCGGCAGCATGACGTGTGCCGGCATCGCCAGCGTCTGGATCACCTCCGAGCATATCGGCACCCCGGACGCCCAAGCCGGCCGCGGGAGCGTCTCCTGCTGCGGCGGCGGCCTCTCCCCGCAGGTGCTGGAACGGGGCCTCGACTGGCTAGGCAGGCGATTCAGCGTCACCCAGAACCCGGGAGCCGGCGGCGACACCTGGCTCTACTACTACCTCTACGGCATGGAACGAGTCGGCCGCTTCACGGCCCGCCGATTCATCGGCACCCACGACTGGTACCGCGAGGGCGCCCGTATGTTCCTCGATTCCCAGGATCGCCTGTCCGGCCAGTTCCTTGCCCGCCGCATCGAGGACGAGACGATCGCGACGAGTTTCGCGCTCATGTTCCTCGCCAAGGGCCGCCGGCCGGTGATCATCTCCAAGAGCCGGCACGGCCCCGAGGACGACTGGAACCGTCACGGTCACGACATCGCGCACCTCGTGGAGTACGTCGAGAGCCGCTGGCACAAGGACTACCCGGCAGGCCTTTCGTGGCACGTAGTCGACACGCCGGCGGCCGATCACACCGACCTGATGCAGGCACCGGTGCTGTGGCTGTCGGGCAAGTTGCTCTTCAACCTCGGTCCCGACGCCGGCCGCCGCCTGCGGGACTACATCGACGAGGGAGGCTTCGTCTTCGCGGAGGCCTGCTGCCCGGGAAGCGGCGAGTTCGACCGGCGTTTCCGGCAGCTGGTGGGCGAGATCTTCCCCGAGCCGGAATATCGCCTCGCCTTGCTGCCGCTGGAGCACCCCGCGTGGCATGCGGAGCAGGTCGTGCCACCGGAACTCCACCGGCCGCTGCAGGGCATCGACTACGGCTGCCGCACCTGCCTGATCTACGCCCCACCCACCGACCTCGATCCCACCATCCAGCCGATGCCGAGCCTCTCCTGCCTCTGGGAGCTGGGGGGGCCTGCCCGCCAGAAGCTGCCGCCGCCGATCCGCCGCGAGGTGGAGGCCGCCCTGGCGATCGGCACCAACGTGCTTGCCTACGCCACCAATCGGGAGGTGAAGCGGAAGGACGAGCTCTTCGACGTCGTCGACCTGCCGGCCTCCACACCGCAACGGCTGGGGCGCGGGCAGCTGGCGATCGGCAAGCTGCGACACGCCGGGCTGTGCGATGCCGCCCCGGCGGCGCTGGCGAACATCCTGCGGGCCGCGGCCCGCGAGACGGGCATCCTCGTCGACGACACACCGAGCCTTATCGATCCGGGCGACGAGTCGCTCTTTGACTACCACCTCGTCTTTATGCATGGCCGACGAGGCTTCACGTTCGACGCCCCGCGCCGCGAGCGGCTGGCGGCCTTCCTCGACCGCGGCGGCACGCTACTGGTGGACGCGGTCTGTGCGTCGGCGCCGTTCGCCGACGCCTTCCGGCGGGAGATCGCCGAGGTCTTGCCGGGCAGGCCGCTGGAGAAGATCCCCACCGACGACCCGCTGTTCAAGGCCGAAGAATACGGCGGCTACGACGTGCGCAGGGTCACGTTCCGCGAGGCCGCCGGCGACGACGGTCCGCTGGGCGTACGCAAGCGGCAGGGTCCGCCGCAGTTGGAGGGCATTCGCATCAAGGACAGGTGGGCCGTGATCTTCTCGCCTTTCGATCTCTCCTGCGCCCTCGAGAAGCAGAACTCGATGGAGTGCACCGGCTACGACCGGGAGGACGCCGAGCGGATCGCCCTGAACGTGCTGCTCTACACGCTCAATCAGTGAGCGGCCGCCGCGTCAGCGATCGTCGCTTGGGCCGGTCAGGAAGCTCGCGTAATACAGCAGCGTCAGCACGCTCTGCAGCGTGCCCGCGACGTAGGTCCAGGCCGCCGCGTTGAGCACCGAGTTGACCGCCGGCATCTCGACGGCCGGCACGATTCCCAGGCCCACGAGTTGGGCCTTGGCACGATTGCTGGCGTCGATCTCCACCGGCAGGTTCACCAGTTGAAAAAAGACCGTGCCCGCGAACATGACGATCCCCAACCAGGCCAGCGGCTTGAGGGCCACCGCGAGCCCGATCATGAACACCAACAGACCCAGGCTGCTGCCCAGGTTGGCCGTGCCGACCGCCGCGTTGCGGATTGCCATCAACGAATCGTTCTTGGCATCCTGCAGGGCGTGGCCCGCCTCGTGGGCGGCGATGCCGACGGCCGCCAGCGAGTGGGAGTCGTAGACGTCCTGCGACAGCCGCAGCACCTTCGTCCGTGGGTCGTAGTGGTCGGTGAGGCGGCCCGCCACGGGCTCGACCAGCACGTCGCTAACGCCGGCCGCATCGAGGATCAAGCGGGCCGCGGCCGCCCCGGAGAGCGGCGCGGGCTGCCGCGAAGCGGCGGCGAACGAGGTGTGAACCCGCCACTGGGCCCACATCGCCAACAGCATGGCGGGAGCGATCCAGACGAGATACATCGGGTCGAAAAACATGGTGCTTCAAAACCTCCTGGGGCGGGGCGACAGGCCCATGTCCTGGGTATTCTAGGCCTTCCGGTCCGACCGGTCCGCGAGCCCCGCCACGACCATGTTCTACGCGTCCCGACTCCGTCCGGTTCCCGGCCACCTCCGCAGGGTCTGGATCGTGGCCGCCCTGCTGCTGGCGGCCGCCGGCTGCGACCGGCCCGTCGAACCGTGGACGGCCGCGAGACCGGCTGATCAGGCCGACCTCTGCCGTCGCATCGACGCAACGCTGGCACAGGCGCGGGACGCTCGCCGACTCGACGCGTCGGTCCATGGTGCCTGGCAGGCCGTCCACGGCATCCTTGCCTTCGGCCACGACTTTCCGATCGCCCATCACGGCGGGGTGTCTCCGGCCGTCGACTACCTGCTGGCTGGCGGCCTGATCTCCGGCTGGGTGCTGCGGCCGGGCGCGGCAGGCGTGGTGGCGGTCGTCGAGGAGGGCAGCACCCTGGCCCAGGGGCACCCCGACCAGTGGCTCGGCTATCTCTCGCAATGCGGCGTGGCGACCGACGGCACCGCGCTCGTGGGCGGACTGCCCCTGGAGACGAAGCTCGTAGTGGCCGGCCGCGAGTTCACGCTCGCCGACCTGCTGGCCCAGGCTCGCCACGACGTGCGTCCCGGGCAGGAGAGTTCCTGGACACTGATGGCCCTGGCCGCCTACCTACCGCCCGACGCCTCCTGGCGAGCGGGCGACGGCCGCCGCTGGACGACGGAGGACGTCGTCCGCATGGAGGCCGAGGCCGATATCTTCGACGCCGCCTGCGGCGGAGCCCACCGTCTCTATGGCCTGGCCGCCGCCGTCGCCGCCTACCGCCGCGTCTATCCCGACGGACCGCCGCCGGACAGCGGCTGGGCGGCCGCGGAGGCCGTGCTCACCGACTGCATCGACCGCGCCCGTCGCTTCCAGCAAGCGGATGGCAGTTTCTCCGTCCACTCCTTCGAGCGGCCCGCCACCTCGCCCGACGTGTTCGCTACGCTGGGCGCTACGGGACACGTCCTCGAGGTGTTGGCGGTCGCGCTCGATGACGAGAGCCTGGCCGAGCCGTGGGTCACGCGGGCCGCCGACCGCCTCGTGACGCTGCTCGATCGCACGGCCGACGTCGACGTCGAATGCGGCGCGCTCTACCACGCCGCCCACGGGCTGGCAATCTACCGGCTCCGCCTCTGCCCGCCGGCGGCGATCACCCGTCCCCCTGCCGCCGCGCTTTCGCCATCAGGTGACCGCTAATACGACCTCGGACAGAGCGTGTTGGGCGGCGTTGGTCTCCGTCCCGGAGAATACTCCGCCGTGCATGGACTGATCTTTGTTTGTCCAGAAGTTCATCGATTCGCTGGCGGTGCGGCTCTCCTCTACCGCGGCGTTGGGCGGCTCACCGACCGGATCGGCAGCCATCCGTGATCGCACCTTGCCGTCGGGCGTCTACCCCGACGCCGACGCCGTGGCCCTGCTCGGGACGATCGCTGCCGCCCGGTCCGAGCCGCTCGGCAACACGCTGAGCGCCCGCGGCGAGGTCGTGGCCCCCCCATCTCATCAAAGTGGCCAGCACGCTCGTCGACCCAGCCTGGCGAACGCTCGACCTCGTCGAGCGTTCGCAGAAGCTGATCCACGCCACGGTCCGCACCACGCAGCCTGGCACCGAACCGCCAGTGTTGGAGGCCGCGCGGATCGCGCTGCAGGAGCTGCACCTGATCTTCACTTCCCGCCGATGGCTTGGCGGGCTGGCCACCGGACTGCTGCGAGGCCTGCCCCGGCATTAGGGCGAGACGGTCGAGATCGAAGAGCCGAGCTGACTCCTGTGGGCTGACCCCTTCTGCTCCTTCGTGATCCGCACGACGCACGTCGAGACCCATGCCGCCCCGATCGCCGCTCACCGAGACGCTGGTGTTCCACCCGGGTTCACCCCTGCCGCCGGCCGCGAGATCGCGGCCGGCCTGGCGGCCGTTCATGCCCGCGGCCTCGTCCATCGTGACGTGAAACCTGAAAACATTTTCCTGGACGGACCGCTGCGACGGGTTGGGATCATCGAATTTGGGCTGGCCAGGACGACCGAGGACGACGACTCTACGCTCACCGTCGAGGGCTCCGTGGTGGGCACGCCCGCCTACATGCCGCCGGAGGTCGCCGACCTGGTGATGCGGCTGATGGCCCATCGCAAGGAGGATCGCCCCGCTGACGCCAGCACCATGGCCGTCGAACTGGGCAGGCTGAGCGGCGGTTCGGCCGCGACCAAACCCGCTAGCCGACACGCCACCGAGCGTCAGCCCGATGTTCGTGCGGGGGATCCCGGGCGGCCGAGCGCGACACGGACGGCCGCGGCCAGGGCGTCGGCGTCACCGTGCCACGCGATGATCGTCGAGTCCTGGCTGGCCATGTTCTTCAGCTGCGCCGTGCCGGCCTGGAACTCGTCGCCTCCGATCACGAGCGCTGCAGGAAAGCCACGCTTGCTCGCGAGTTTCAACTGTTGGCCGAGCTTCCTGGCCTCGGGGAAGAACTCGACGGCCAGCCCCGCCCGCCGCAGGGCGGCGGCGATCTTCAGGTAGTCGGCGAGATGCGCCGGGCCGAAGTAGGCGAGAAACACGTCGGCAGGCGTCTCCGGCCCGCCGCCGCGGCCGAGTTCCTCAAGTCCCGCCAGGAGTCGATCGATGCCCAGCGACGCGCCGACACCGGGCAGCGGCTGCTTCGTGTACAGGCCGGCCAGGTCGTCATAGCGACCGCCCGAGCAGATGCTGCCCAGGCCGGGCAGGTCGTCGAGAAAACTCTCCAGCACGATGCCGGTGTAATAGTCGAGACCACGGGCGATGCCGGGATCGACCACCACACGACCGACCGGTACGCCAGCCGCCGCCGCCCCTGCCACGATGCCGCGGAGCGACTCGACGCCCGCCGTTCCGGGGCCGTCTCCCGCCATATCGTGGAGCCGACCGAGCACCTCGTCGGCCGGGCCGGCGAGTGCGACCATCTCGAGCAGCGTCGCCACGGCCGGGCCGGCGACCCCCTGTCCCTCAAGTTCGGCGGCCACCGCCTCGGCCGTCGCCTTGCCAAGCTTGTCGAGGCTCCGCAGCACGCCCGTCGCCCGCTCGGCCAGGCCCAGCCGCCCCAACACGCCCGCCAGCACCCGGCGGTCGTTGACACGGACCTTGAATCGCTCGATGCCGATCGCCACCAACAGGTCATGGACGACGAGGACCATCTCCAGATCGGCCACGGGACTGGTGGTGCCAATCGCGTCGAAGTCGCACTGCATGAACTCGCGATACCGACCCCGCTGGGTGTTCTCGCCCCGCCAGACCGTTGCCATGTGGTATCGCTTGAACGGCAGCCCGAGCTCGTTGACGTGCTGGGCGGCGAAGCGGGCGAATGGCACGGTCAGGTCGAACCGCATGCCCACCTCCCGGCCGCCATGGTCGGTGAACCGGTAGAGCTGCTTGTCGGTCTCCTCGCTCCCCTTGCCCGTGAGGATTTCAAGATATTCCAGCGCCGGCGTGTCGATCGGCGCGAAGCCGTAGGAGCGGTAGACCCGGCGGGCCACGTCGAGCACCCGCTCGCGAACGAGCGCCTGCGCCGGCAGGTGGTCGCGGAACCCCTTCAGCGTGCGCGGCTGGATCATGGGCGTGCGCGGCGGGTTCAGCGGAGGATCGGCAGGAGTTGCGGCTTCGGACTGCGGATCGACTTCCCCCGGTTCTTCTTGCGGCGGCCGTCGCCAATCATGTCGCCACCCGGTCCGAGCACGGCGTCCATGTATTCCGCCACCTGCTCGGGCGTCTCGAAGGAGCGTTCGTACACCCAGTCGTCCTCGTATTCGCACTCGTCGGTCGTGTACTCGCGGCAGACCTGCGGCCGGGTCTTGTAGATACCGCAGCGATGGTCGTCCTGGAGGTGCTTGCAGACCGTGTGCACGCAGACGTACCAGCAACCATCCTCGGTGAACACCGTGGCATGCTCGTGGAGCAGAAACCAGCGGATGTACTCGAACTCCTCCCGGGTCGTGGGCGTCTCGAGCGGCAGCGCAAAGTACCGGCAGCATTTGGCCGTGCAGAACTCGCACAGCACGCGATCCGGATCGACGGCGTCACGCTTGGGCTTGGCGGCCAGGACCGGCAGCAGAACGTCGGCAAGCAGCATGGCGGACTCCGGCGGAGGGGCGGGCGAGGCGGGACCCACTATATATAAAGGAATGCCCGATGGCCGTCGGCGGCGGCTTATACTGCACGACCTAGGGGCCACCGGGCAATGGCCCGGCCGCCACGGAAGGGAGTGCTGTCGATGCCGAAGCGTTGGCATGTGCGTCCCCACGACGCGGCCGCCGTGGCAGCGCTCGAGCGGTCCGCCGGTGTACCGGGCGTCGTGGCCGCTCTCCTCGTCGGCCGCGGCGTCACCGATCCGGCCGCCGTCAAGCGTTTCCTGGCCGGCACGCTCACCGACCTTCGTAATCCCGAGACGCTGCCCGGCGTGCCGGAGGCGGCCAACCGGATCCTGACGGCCGTGAGGGAGGGCCGACAAATCGTGATCTACGGCGACTACGACGCCGATGGCATGACGGCGACGGCCATCCTGCTGGGCTGCCTGGAGGCTCTCGACGCACAGCCGCGTTGGTACGTCCCCAACCGCTTCGAGGAAGGCTACGGTCTCAATGGCGAGGCGCTTGCCAGGCTGGCCGCCGAGGGAGCCGGGCTGATCGTCACGGTCGATTGCGGGATCGCCAGCGTGACCGAGGCCGACCGCGCCCGCGAGCTCGGTTTGGAGCTGGTGATCACCGACCACCACGCCTTCGGAGAGTCGCTGCCAGCCGCCGACGTGCTGGTCCATCCTCGCCTGCCGGGCACGTCCTATCCGTTCGGCGAACTGTGCGGGGCCGGCGTGGCCTTCAAGCTCGCCTGGGCGATCGCGACGCGGGCCAGCGGATCGAAGCAGGTGTCGCCGCGGCTCCGCGAGATGCTGCTGCGAGGCGTGGGTCTGGCGACGCTCGGCACCGTGGCCGACGTCGTGCCACTGCTGGACGAGAACCGGATCATCGTGCGGCGCGGGCTCGAGTGCCTCCGGCAGCGGGGTGGTCCCGGCCTGACCACGCTGCTCAAGCTCGCCGGCCTGGCCGATAAGTCGGCCCTCGATGCGGAAGACGTCGCCTTCCGGCTGGCCCCGCGACTCAATGCCGCGGGTCGATTCGGCGAGGCGGCCAAGGGCATCGAGCTGCTGACCGCCACCGACCCCGCGCGGGCGGCGACGCTGGCCACCTACGTCCATGAACTCAACGCCCGCCGCGAGACCGAGGAACGCAGCATCGTGCTGGCCGCCACGAAGCAGGCAGTCGAGCGGTTCGATCCCGAGCGGGACGCCGCGCTCGTGCTGGCCGACCGCGGCTGGAACGCGGGTATCGTGGGCATCGTCGCGGGCCGACTGGCCGAGCGATTCCACCGGCCGGTGGTGGTGATCGCACAGGGCGCGTATGAGGGGCTCGTCGCATCGGGCAGCGCGCGGAGCGTGCCCGGCTTCGACGTGCACGCGGCCCTCGCGGCCTGCCGTAGCCTGCTCGTCACCTGCGGGGGCCATGCCGCGGCGGCGGGGCTGCGGATCGACGAGCCGCGGATCGAGGCGTTTCGGCAGGCGTTCGTGGCCGAGGTGGCCGCGCGGATGCCCGAGTCGCTGCGGCGGGCCCAGCTCACGCTCGACGGCGAGACCACGCTCGCAGGGCTCTCTCTCGAGGCCGTCGAGCGGATCGAGCAGCTGGCTCCCTTCGGCCAGGGCAACCGCCGGCCCGTCTTGTGCGCCTCGGGCGTGACGCTCGCCGAACCGCCCCGCGCGATCGGCGGCGGTGGCCGTCACCTGTCGATGCGGCTCTTGCAGCACGGCGCGACCATCCGCGGCGTGGCCTTCGGTGGCGCCGAGTGGCTGCCCCACCTGCCGGTGCCGGGCGAGCCCTTTCACGTCGCCTTCAAGCCGAAGATAAACGAATTCCGCGGCCGGCGCACGGCCGAGATGGAACTCGTCGACTGGCGGCCGGCCGGCGTGGACGTGGCCACCGAGCTGCCGCCCCTCACGACCGCCGCGTCCTGAGCACCGGAGCCGCCGATGACCACCGTGCCGCCGAGCCGTTGGCTGACGATCGCCGCCTGCCTGACGGTGGTCACCGCCGTCGCCCGGGCCGATGATTGGCCGCAGTGGATGGGCCCGAGCCGCGACGGTGTCTGGCGGGAGGCGGGCGTCGTGCGGACGATTCCCGCAGCCGGCCTGTCAGTGAAGTGGCGGGTGCCGGTGCGGGGCGGCTACGCCGGGCCGGCGGTCGTCGGCGGACGCGTCTACCTGGCCGACTACGACCGGCCGCATGGTCCGCTGGCGAACGACCCCAACGGTCGCACCGTCGTCATGGGCCGGGAGCGGATTCTGTGCCTCGACGCGGTCTCCGGGAAACTGCTCTGGAAGCACGAGGAGGAGCGGCCCTACGCGATCTCGTACGCCTCCGGTCCCCGGTGCACGCCGACGGCGGCCGGCGGGCTCGTCCATGCGCTGGGCGCCGAGGGCAACCTCGTCTGCCTCGATGCCGCCACGGGCCGCGTCGTCTGGTCGAAGGACTTCAAGCGCGACTACGCGGCGCCGACGCCGATCTGGGGATTCTGTGGCCATCCGCTCGTGGTCGACGACCTGCTCGTCTGCCTGGTCGGCGGCGAGGGGAGCGTGGCGGTGGCCTTCGAGGCCCGCACAGGTAGGGAACGCTGGCGGGCCCTGTCGGCCAGCGAGAGCGGCTACTGCCCGCCGACGCTCATCGGCGCCGGCGGCTCCCGGCAGCTACTGATCTGGGACGCCGACAAACTCAACGCGCTAGAGCCCGGCACCGGCCGCGTGTGCTGGTCGCAGCCGCTCAAGCCGATGTACGGGATGTCCATCATGGCACCGCGGGTGGCCGACACCGCCGCCGGCCGCGTCCTCTTCGCCAGCGGCATCGGCCGCGTGGCGGCGCTCTTCACCCTTGCCGGCGACGGCTCCGCGGCGAGCGTCCTCTGGCGGGGCGAGCCCACGTCGGCCGTCTTCTGCGCTAACAGCACGCCCTTCATCGCCGGAGAGACGCTCTACGGCTGCGACTGCGACACAGGCATGCTGACGGCGGTCGACCTGGCCACGGGCCGGCGACACTGGGAGACGCTCGCCCCGACCACCGCCGGCCAACGCCGCAGCAAGCACGGCACCGCCTTCCTCGTGCAGCACGAGCCGCCCGGCGACGGCGGCCGCACGTGGCTGTTCTCCGAGACCGGCGACCTGATCGTGGCCCGGCTTTCGCCTGAGCGATATGAGGAACTCGGTCGAATGCACGTGCTCGACCCGACCAACGAGTGTTTCGGCCGGGAGGTGGTCTGGAGCCACCCGGCCTTCGCGGACCGCTGCGTGTTCGCCCGCAACGATCGTGAGCTGGTCTGCGTCTCGGCGGCGGAGTGAACGGCCGGTCGGTCCGGTGCCCGCGGAAGGGTTCCCCTGCCCCGGACGGCTATCGTCGCCCCGACTCGTAGATCGACGTCATCATGCGCCGGTAGGCGGGAGCGAGGGCCACGCCGCGGCGGGCCATCATCCGCTCCATGTCGACTAGCGCCTTCTCCAGCCGATAGTCGGTCACCGCCCAGGGCTGCACCCACTTGAAGGAGCCGATCGCCCGGGCCGGAAACCCCGCCCCCAGGATGATCGAGCTGACGCCGCAGATGGTCCCGGTGTTCAGCATCGTGTTGATGCCGGTCTTGCAGTGGTCGGCCATGATCGTGCCCACGAACTGCTCGCCCGTGTCGACCTCCACGCCCGTGGGCCAGTCGAGCATCTTGACCGTGCCGTAGGTCATCTTGAGATTCGAGGCTGTCGTGTCGGCGCCGAGGTTCACCCACTGCCCGAACACCGAGTTGCCGACGTATCCCTCGTGGGCCTTATTGGAACAGGAGTGAAACACGGTCGCTGCCACCTCGCCCCCGACCTTCGACCGTGGTCCGACCACGGTACCGCCGTAGAGTCTCGCCCCCATCCGCACGGTCGCGTCGCGGCCCACGGCCACCGGTCCGCGGATCATCGCGCCCGCCATCACCCGCGCGCCTTCGTCGAGGAGGATCGGACCATCCTCGGTCACGAGCACCGCGCCCGGCTCGACGACGGCACCAGCCCGCATGAACAGCCGCTCCGGCCTGTCGACGATCGCGGTCGGGCTCAGGCCCACCCCGCGGCCCGCCGGCCACCCGATCACCGCCGCCTCCGCGGTGATCTCGCCCGCCGCCAGGCGGCAGATGTCCCAGGGGTGCATCAGCCGCGGCGGCTCGCCACCGACCCGCCGGCCGCGGCCGCGGGGGAGGGGCTGGCCCCGCTCCATCCAGGCCGCCGACTCGGCGGCGGTGCCATAGGCGGCCACCACATCGTCGCCGTGCCGGGCGTGGCCCGACTTGTCCTTGCGGAGTGCCGCCAGGAGCGTGGGTGTGGGCAGGTAGCGGGCGTTGATCCAGATCGCCGCGAGCGGTCGCTGGGGTGGCGGATCGAAAAGGCCGC
Source organism: Planctomycetota bacterium (assembly GCA_016872955.1). Taxonomy (GTDB): domain Bacteria; phylum Planctomycetota; class Planctomycetia; order Pirellulales; family UBA1268; genus QWPN01. The sequence goes on along the minus strand of VGYP01000021.1, from coordinate 2,914 downwards.
GGAGGTGCGGCCGCAACGGACCGCTCGCCGACCGGGCACCGAGCGCCAGTGTCCAGCGTTCCCGGATAGTGAGCAGGCCCACCCTCAGATCGTGCACCGGCCGCGTCAGCGTGAGCGGCTCGAGATGGGCGGCGGCCGCATCCTCAAACAGGATCAGGGGCAGATGCTTCATCGCAGCCGGACCTCTCGACAACCCCCGCCGCCAGCCGCCGCGCCGAAAAACGGGGTGCGGAGTAGAATCCTAGCGTGCGGCGCGCAGGAAATCGTCGCCGTACGATCGTGGCCGAGGCGAAGGAATGTGCGGCATCGTGGGCTACGTGGGATCGCGGGATTGCCGCGACATCCTGCTCAGGGGACTCGCCCGGCTCGAATACCGCGGTTACGACTCGGTCGGGATCGCGATCCTCAACGGCGGCCTGCACGTGGCCAAGTGCGCCGGCAAGGTCCGCGACCTGGAGCGTCGCATCGCCGTGGCCCCGCCGGCGGGCCGCCTCGGCATCGGCCACACCAGGTGGGCTACGCATGGGCTTCCCGACGACACCAACGCCCACCCGCACGTCAGCCAGACGGGCGACATCGCCCTGGTGCACAACGGGATCATCGAGAACTACGCCGCCCTCAAGCAGACGCTGTCCACCAAAGGCCGCCGGTTCCGCAGCCAGACCGACTCCGAGGTGGTGGTGCAGTTGATCGAGGCGGTCTTGGAAGCGAGCCCGGGCATCCCCTTCGAAGCGGCGATCCGCCTGGCCCTCAAGCAGGTGGCCGGCACCTACGGCCTAGCGATCGTGCATGCCGGCGACCCCGACCGCCTCTACGTGGCCCGCCGCGGCTCGCCGCTGATCGTCGGCCTGGGCGAGGGGGAGTCGTTCGTGGCGTCCGACGCGACGCCGATCGTGGAGTACACCAACCGCGTCGTCTATCTCGACGACGGTGAACTGGCCGTGATCGGCCCCGGCTCCTGTGACGTCCGCACGATCGACGACGTGCCGCTCACGAAGGAGGTGCACGAACTGGCCCTCTCGCTCGGTGCGATCGAGAAGGGCGGCTATCCGCACTTCATGCTCAAGGAGATCCACGAGCAGCCGCGGGCGATCGCCGACTGCCTCCGCGGCCGGCTCCTGCCCGGCGGCGGCGTCCAGCTCGGCGGGCTGGCGGGTCTGCTGGATCGTGTGGCCGCGGCCCGCACGCTCACGATCGTCGCCTGCGGCACGAGCTGGCACTCGGGCCTGGTCGGGGAATATCTGATCGAGCACCTGGCCCGGCTGCCGGTCGAGGTGGAGTATGCCTCCGAGTTCCGCTACCGCGAGCCGCTCTTGGCCGCCGACGACGTCCTGCTCGCGATCTCGCAGAGCGGCGAGACTGCCGACACGATCGCCGCCCTGCGGGAGGCGAAGGCCCGCGGCGCGTTGGCCCTGGGCCTCTGCAACGTCGTCGGCTCGACGCTTGCCCGCGAGACCGACGCGGGCGTCTACACCCACGCCGGTCCGGAGATCGGCGTCGCCTCCACCAAGGCCTTCACGGCACAGGTCACCGCACTGGTGCTCGTCGCCCTGGCCTTGGCCCATCGGCGGGGCACGATCGACCCCGGCCGGGCGGCGGCCCTGGCCGACGAGCTGACGTGGATTCCAGAGAAGATCGCGGCCATTCTGGCCCAGGATGCCGCGATCGCCGTCCTCGCCCAGCGGTTCACCTACGCGCCCAACATCCTCTACCTGGGTCGATCGTTCAACTTCCCCGTGGCCCTGGAGGGTGCGCTCAAGCTCAAAGAAATCTCCTACATCCACGCCGAGGGCTATCCGGCGGCCGAGATGAAACACGGGCCGATCGCCCTAATCGACCGTCTGATGCCGGTGGTGGTGATCGCGGCCACGGCCCATACCAGCGACAAGATGCTCGCCAACATCGAGGAGGTGCGGGCGCGGCAGGGCCGTGTGATCGCGGTCACGACGCCGGGCCAGGAGGATGTCAAACGGCTGGCTGAGTTCGTGATTGAGATTCCCGAGACGCTCGATGCCCTGTCGCCGCTCTTGGCGGTCATCCCCCTGCAACTGTTTGCCTACCACATCGCGGTCAACCGGGGCTGTGACGTCGATCAGCCGCGGAATCTCGCCAAGAGCGTGACGGTCGAGTGAGCGGCGGTGCCCCGGGGCCCACCCCCGCCGTGCCGAAGGGCGGCACGGCGGCGTTGCTCACGGGACGATGGGCGTGTACGATACCGACGACTTCCCGCGGAAAAAGCGTCATCTCCGGACTGCCGGAACGTGTTGCACCGCTCGGGGCGTAGCTCAGCCTGGCTAGAGCGCTACGTTCGGGACGTAGAGGTCGCTGGTTCGAATCCAGTCGCCCCGACATTACTTACCGCATGAGTCTGCTCCATCCCGGAGATGGGATCGTCCGTGCGGCCGTCACTGGTGCCATCGCCTCCTTGGGCACCGGATTCGACCGACGGGCCCCGGCAACATCGTGGGCCTGCTTCGGCAAGCTGACGTGGACCTTGGGAAGGGTGCGACCGTGCCGGACGTCTGCCGACGGCTGGGTATCAGCCAGCAGACGTACTACCGCTGGCGGACGAAGTTCGGCAGGCTGGATCCGAAGATGGCCAAGCAGCTCCAGGAGCTCCAAGGAGAACTCCAGGCTCAAGAAGCTGGTGGCGGACCAGGCCCTGATCGGGGCACGCAGCGGTACCGTCCCAGGAAGGTAGACGGCGACCGCGAGTTGCTCGGGGTGGTACGGAAGATCGTGGAGACGTTCCCGAGGCATGGGAGCGATCGCACGCATCGTGGGCGGCCGCATGGCGGCCTCAAGTGGCTGACCCCGGCGGCGTTCGTTGCCGGGCTGGACGATACGGCCTTCGGGCCGTCCCGGCGGCGTCGCGTGGTGTGTTTCCGGTCAGGGCTCTGCCCCCCCTCCGACA
>VGYP01000020.1 GCA_016872955.1 Planctomycetota bacterium | reverse complement strand
GCGATGTCAACGTGTGCCGAACCCGCACCGCTGTGCCGCAGGGCGTTGCTAAGCGCCTCCTGGACGACCCGATAGACGGTCGTCTGCAGTGTCTCGGGCAGGCGACCCGGCGGTGTGGGGACACGCAGCGTCACCGCCAGGCCGAGGGAGTTGAACTGGTCGACGAGGTCGGTGAGGGCGTCGGTGAGGTCGCCGTCATCGAGCACCGCCGGACGGATGCCCCGCAGGGCACGCCGCCCATCCTCGATGCCGCGGCGGAGATATTCGATCACGGCCTCGAGCGTCTCGGTGCCCGCGTCGTGTGGATGTGACCGCTGGTGGCTCTCGAGCAACATGCGGGCACCGACGGCGTACTGGACGAGCCCGTCGTGAAGCTCGTTGCAGAGAAACTGCTTCTCCTTCTCTTGGACGTCGATCAGGCTGCGGAACAGATCCTGCTGGGCGTGCAGGTGGTCGACCAGCCGCCGCATCCGTTGGAAGAGCATCGCGACGACCAGGCAGCCCACCAGAAGGGCAGCCAGACCGGCTCGGTTCTCCCAGCCCGGCACGAAGAGCGAGAGCCGCGGGCCCATGAAGAGAAACTTGAAGCCCAGCGCGCAGGCGACGAGCGTGAGGACCGCGGGCCTCAGGCCGAAGGCGTAGGCCGTCAGGGCCACGGCGCAGAGTATGAAGGGAGCGTTGACGCCGGTCTCGCACCAGGGTGAAAGCATCGCTCGCGTCGCCAGTCCCACCATCGCGATCACGACCGCCCACGCGTAGGCGTCGACGGACTCACTCGTGATCCGCCGATCCCAGGGCAGGCCGAACGCGCGGCCCAGCTCCCTCGGGAACCAACGCCACCACGTGATCCCGCGCAAAGGGCTCATCCCCGTCTGCCTTCCGCTGGCCGGCGAACCGTGACCTCACTTGCCGTAGTGTAGGGTCGGCCGGCCCCCTGATCGACTCGCGCGATCACGCCCCCTGGATGTGGGAGGGGGGTGACGTGGTCAACAGCCGATGGCTAGTCTCTCCCTGGGTGGATCCGGCGTTGGTCCGCCCCTGTCCCGGGGAACATTCGATGCACGTGCTCGACCGCTTCGTCCCGATGAGGGGTTTTGCGCTGGCCTGCCTGCTTGCGGCGACGGCTGCCGCCGCACCGGCGAAAGGCCCCGTGAAAGTCTTCATCCTGGCCGGCCAGTCCAACATGGACGGTCAGGCGTCCAGTCACACGATCGACATCCTCGGCGAAGACCCGGACCCCGCCAGGGCCGCCCTGCTGCGGATCTTCAAGCCGGACGGCAAAGCCTACCTGTCCCGGGACGACGTCTGGTGCAGCAGCGGTGGCGTGCACGGCAATCTGTCGGTGGGCTATGGCGGCCGGCGGAACTACGACGTGCTCGGCGGCAAGATCGGCCCGGAGTTGGCCTTCGGGCACTATCTGGGGGAAGCCAGCGAGGAGCAGGTCTACCTGATCAAGTACACCCCCGGCGGCCAGAGCCTGTGGCAGAACTTCCGACCGCCCAGCGCCGGCATTCCAGCAGGAGGGAAGCCCGAGGAGTACGGCAATCAGTACCGGGGCATGATCGCGGCGGTCCGCGACAACCTGGCCGCGCTGCCGACCCAGTTCCCAGGCTATGACGCCGCCGCAGGCTATGAGATCGCCGGATTCGTATGGTTCCAGGGTTACAACGACATGTTTTTCCCGGAGGAGATTCGCACCCAGTACGGCCCCACGCTCGCGTGCCTGATCCGGGATGTCCGCCGCGAGTTCGACAGGCCGAATTTGCCCGTCGTCGTCGGCGTGATGGGTGTCAACGGCGTCCGCAACGAAATCGGCAAGCAGAAGGATATTCGCGAAGGCCACCGTTTCGTGGCCACGGTTCCCGAATTCCAGGGCAACGTGAAGGTCGTCGAGTCAGCGCCTCTCCTGCACCCCAAGGTGGTCGAGCTCAAGACCGCCGGCTGGCTCTTTGCGGAACGAGATCTGGCGAAGGAGCCGCTCACCGCGGACGAGCAGGCGTTGCTGCAGCGGGCGACCTCCGACAAGGGGTTCCACTATTTCGGCGAGGGACGGTTTTTCATCCTGCTGGGTAAGGCGTTCGCCGAAGCGATGCTCCAGCTCCGGGCGGCGCCGGCGCGTTGACTGGGGGGCGTGCTGGCGGACCCGCCGTCAGGACCGTCCGCCCACGGACTCTGGATCGTTCGGCAGGGCCGCGGTCGCAGCCCGTCGCCGGAACAGCGATCGGCTCACCCAGATCGTCAATGCGCCGGCCGTCCAGATGAGGATGCTGGCCTCGGTGAAGAGCAGCATCTTCTCCGCCGCGAAGGCCCGCAGGGCCGCCTCGACCCGCCCGCTGGAGTCGACGGTGCCCCCCAGCTGTTTGACCAAGGCGAGGTTGGCGTCGAACGCCGAGTTCAGCAGGCTGGCGTCGCACCACCACAGCCCGCAGATGAGGGCCAGCGTCGCCAGGTAGCGGATCGAGCCGACGACCGGAATCGAAAGCCCGCGCAGAAGGCGGGCGACGAGGGGGGGCACGGTAGCGTCACCGGGACGGAGGATTCCCGGCACGCTGCCGAGATGGCGAGAGCGTAGGACGGCGGCCGGAACGGCGGCAAGCCGCGTTTTCGGCCGCTCGACGATGGCCGGCGGGCCCGGTGCGGCCTTTTTCGCTTCCGCGGCTTTATGGTGTATTTTTGACGGGCGTACCGGCCGGGATGCGCCCGTCCGGACCGCTCTCTTTCCGGAGCCCCGCATGGCTACCGCTGCCCGCCCCGCCACTACTACCGTCTTTCTCTCCGGGGCCGACATCGTCGTCGAGTCGCTCGTTCGGCAGGGGGTGGAGGTGATCTTCGCCTATCCCGGCGGGGCCAGCATGCCGCTTCACCAGTCGCTGACGCGGTATGGCGACCGGATTCGCACCATCCTGCCCCGGCACGAGCAGGGAGGAGGGTTCGCGGCCCAGGGCTATGCCCGTGTCACCGGGCGACCGGGCGTGTGCATGGCGACCAGCGGCCCCGGCGCCTTGAATCTCGTGACCGCCATCGCGGACGCCAAGATGGACAGCGTGCCGCTGATCGCGCTGACCGGCCAGGTGGGCACTAGCGTGATCGGCACCGACGCCTTCCAGGAGACGCCGATCGTCGAGGTCTGTCGCGGCATCACCAAGCATCACTATCTGGTGACCGATGCCAATGACATCGCCCGCGTCGTGAGGGAGGCGTTCTACATCGCCACCACCGGCCGCCCCGGCCCGGTGCTGGTCGATCTGCCCAAAAACATCCAACTCACCAACGTGGTGCCCGACTTCGAGGCTCCGCTCCAGCTGCCCGGGTACCGGCCCGAGCCGCCTGCACCGCGGCCGGAGCAGATCGCCCAGGTGGCGGCGGCCATCAAGCGGGCCAAGCGTCCGGTCATCTACGCCGGCGGCGGCGTGATCACGGGTGACGCGTCGGACGAACTCCGTGAGTTGGTCCGCAAGACTGGCATCCCGGTCACGATGACGTTGATGGGGCTGGGGGCTTTTCCGGCCGACGATCCGCGGTGTCTCGACATGCTGGGCATGCACGGCAGCGTGTACGCCAACTACGCCGTCGATCAGGCTGATCTGCTGATCGCGATCGGCGTGCGGTTCGACGACCGGGTCACGGGCAAGGTCGCGGACTTCGCCCAGCACGGCTTCATCGTCCACATCGACATCGATCCTTCGGAGATCAACAAGAACAAGCTGGTCCACGTGCCGATCGTGGCCGACGTGGAGGACGCCCTGCACGCCCTGAACAAGGTCGTGGAGAAGCCGCCGGCGCCGCTCGACGACTGGTACCGCCAGATCGACCAGTGGAAGCGGGAGGATCCGTTTTCGTACGACACATCCTATCCGGGCATCCTCGCCCAGGAGGCGATCGACCACCTCTCCCGGCTGACCGCCGACCGTGACACGATCGTGGCGGTGGGCGTTGGGCAGCATCAGATGTGGGCGGCACAGTTCTTCAAGTTCCGCCAGCCGCGAACGTGGCTCTCCTCGAGCGGCCTGGGCACGATGGGCTTCGGTCTGCCCGCGGCGATGGGAGCTAAGGTCGCCCGACCGGAGGCGATCGTGATCGACATCGATGGCGACGGCAGCATCCTGATGAACGTCCAGGAGTTCGCCACCTGCAAGACCGAGAACATTCCGGTCAAGGTACTGCTGCTCAACAACCAGCACCTCGGCATGGTGGTGCAGTGGGAAGACCGATTCTTCAAGGGCAACCGTGCCCACACCTACCTCGGGCCGATCGATCACCCCGAGGCCTGCGGTCAGGGCGACGGTATCTCACCGGAGTGTCGCTATCCCGACTTCGTGGCCGTCGCCAAAGGCTTCGGCTGGCAGGCGGAGACCATTCGTGCGAAGGCCGATCTGGACGCCGCTCTGCGGCGGCTGATCGACGCGCCGGGGCCGGCGCTGTTGGATGTCCAGGTGCCCTACCAGGAGCACGTCCTACCGATGATCCCATCCGGTATGACGGTCCGCGACCTGATCAAGCGGTAGTCGACGCCGCCCGTCAGAATGGGGAGTTGGCCGGAGCTTCAAAAGGGGGAGTCGGCGGGCGTCTGGCGGCCCCGTGCCGGCGGATCGGCGGCAGGAGGCTCTGGCTCGCGCGCCGTGTTCTGGATCGCGGCCAGAGCCTTCGCGAGGGTGTCTTCGTCCGGTTGCTCGCCGAGCGCGAGGGCCTGTTCCCGGAGCACCGCGCCGAACTCGGTCGCCTCCTTCGCGGCGTCGCCGGTGAGCAGATCGACCAACCCGCTTCCGGCGCGGGCCGGCTTGATCGCCTGGGCGAGCGAGAAGAGCCGCCATGCGTTGCGGCGGCAGGCGAGGGTGGGCACGGCGTCCTCGTCCTCGAGGACGAGCAGGGTCGGAGCGGCTTCGGTTTCGCGGCTGGCTGGACTGCCGAAGCCTGCACCACCGAAGTCGAGCGGGGGGGGCGCGGTCAGGCTGTCGGGAGCACCGGGATTCGAGAGGCCCTCTCGGGAGCCGATCGTGCGGGCGAAACGGCGTTCCTTGGCGGCCGTCAGGTCGGCCGAAAGGGCGGCTCCCGCCAGCAGGCGGAGCTGTTTCAAGGCGGCTTCGGCATCGACGCCGGCGTCGGGCTTCGCCAGCCTTCCCAGCGCGATGGCGGCGCGCACGCGATGATCCACGCCGGCCTTCTCGTCGGCCAGGATGCCGGCGGCCGCCGTGATGGCCGCCGGCGGCGGAGCGATCGCCGGCAGCAGATCAAGCGCCCGCGCGACGAGCCAGTTGCGGGCGGCTGGATCACCGGCCGGTGGCGACGTCAGCAGCGACGTGACGACGGGCCTGGCGGCCTCGCCGGCCCCGTCGACGGCCGCGTTGACGTGCCTCGCCAGGCCGGCCAGGGCGGCGATCCGCACCGCGGAGGGCAGTGACCCATCGCTGGCCGCGGCGGCAAGCGGCTTGCCGGCGCCGGGCCAGGGCTTGTTGTCGGCGGCGACGAGTTCGCCCACCATCAGCATCGCGTTGACGCGAATCAGCGGCTCGACGTCGTTGTCGGCGGCCTTGCGCACCATGCTCTCGCCCAGCAGCGTATTGATGGGGTCGAAGACCTCCTTGCCGGCTTCGCGGAGCGCCAACTCCCTGATCCGTTGCCGAGTCCGTGAGATGTTGCCGCGGTTGGCCGGAGCCACCAACTGCGGCAACAGGATATCCGTCACGAAGATCCGCTGATCGTCCCCGAACTTCTTCTCCCGAACCTGCTGGGTGTAGTCCTTCGTCTCGGAGGCCGACTCCACCTGGCCGAGCGAGTCATAGCCCTGAGCCGCGGGCATCGCCGCCGCTGCGACGCTGACGACCATCGCGACGGTCTCTCGTCGCATAAGCCGAAGGGCTGCACAAAACGCGGCAAGGTGTGGCATATCGGCTGTCGATGCGTGGGGTGGGGGGCGTCTGCTCACTGGGGGCCGCGGGGCAGGGGCTCGGTGCCGCGGTCCGTACGGGGACCGCGATCAGGCCGCCCGTCGTCGGGCACCTCGGTGCCGGGCCGGAACAGCGTGCTGCCATAGCGGCGCACCTGTCGCTCCGAATCGGCCGGCGTCACGAACTCGAAACTGCCGTCATCCCGGAGAAAGAGCATCTCGAGCGGAGCGGCCGGCTCGATGCCGCGGGTGCCGCTACGATGGTCCTGAGGGCCACGGGCGTCGACGAGAATGCGGTCGGTGGTGACCTCATCACCGAAGAATCGCACGTCGGCTCCCTTACTCTTCTCGACGTTCGCCACTCCCCCCACCCCAATCAGGGCGCTTCGCAGCGTGAAGTTGCCCGTCTTCTCGGAGGGGGCGAGCACCATCACCTCAAGGTCGTCTCCCTTGATCCGCATCTTCTTGGCGGTGTCGCGGTCGATCGTCCTGACGACGAGGGCGGTGGCTTCGGGCACCCGGACGTCGGGCGTCTCGTTGCTGTAGTCGGAAACGAGGAACTCCTCTTTCGCGACGCTCGGGTCGACCAGGTGCTTGGGAGACAGCCGCACGTTCGGGTTGCGGAGGGCGAACTTGACCCGGTAGCGGTAGGTCTCTCCCGCCTTGACGTTCGTGTCCACGAAGCGGAATAAGCGGTTTTCGGCCAGCAGAATGCCCTTGCCTCCGCCGTCCGGACCAGGCATCGCCTCGCCCCCTGCCGCGTCTGCTGCGACGACTGGCGCTGGATCAGGTTCCGTCAGCGTGTCGACCACCTCGCCGGCGTCGTCCAGAAGCTCGATCGACAGGATCCGCGCGACGGGCGTCTTGCCAACCGGGTCCATCCGGACGCGGACGTTGCAGGAACGCGCATCGGCGGTCGTGCCCTCCACCGTCAACTGGCGGCCCCAGCGCTCCGAGAGGGCGAACACTACGTCGCGGGTCGAGCCGATCGTGCCGATCTCCGTTGCCCCGCCGCGTGCCCCCTTGCGGACCCCGAACTTGTAGAGTCCGACGTCTCGTTGTCGTTCGGGCGATTCGTCGAGCACCACCCCCTCGAGGCGGAAGAAGTTGCCAAGTTTCGCCTTCGGTTCCTCGAGCAGATCGTCGATGCCGACCACGGGGGCTGGTTCTTCTTCTTGCTCATCGGGTTTTTCAAGAAACTCCTCGAGTCGGGGAATGAACCAGGGGTGGACCAACGCGGTCCCCCACGGGCCGTCGATGCGTTCCGGCACGGCGGCTGCGTAGCCCACCTCGCGTTCCTCAGGTTGCAGAAAAAAGGCTTGCGGCAGCACCTCCTGCTCCATCAGCATCGCCTTCGCTTCGCCGGCCCCGCCGGGGGGCGTGGGCGCTACGCCCACGCGGCCAACCTGCTCGTCCCGTTCGACGTTCTTCACCTCGAGGCGCTCCCAGCGGCCCGGCCCGCCGGCCCCGATGCGGGCCCGCTCGACGACATAGACGCCCCAGCGGGGCTTGTCACGGCGCGGGTCGCGGAAACTCGCCGACCCGAACCGCCGGTCATACTCGGCCTGCTGGCGGCCGGCGGGAATCAGCCCCGTGACCGTGACGAACGGAGTGATCACCCCAGGCTGCTGCGGGGAGGCCGACGGGGGTGACAGTTCCGGCGGCATGGTGACGTCCGGGCCAAACAGCCCTGCCTGGCCCTCCCGCCCGCGGCTTCGCGGCGGTTTGCCACGGGGTGGTCGACGACCAGGATCCGCTTCGGGGGGAAGTTCCGCGTCCCGTGGCGGCGGAGCGATCGGCACCTGGTCGATCGATTCCGCCTTCGGATTCGGCAACACGGCCACGCCGGCGACCGCGCGGAGGTCCTCGATCGGCAGGACTGCCGGCTTGGTCCTCTTCGTCAACTCCGCGAACAGCGGCCGGCTGAGAAGCGACCGGTTCTCCGGCGCCTTGGCGATCTTGACCTGCTGCGGTCGCCAAGGATCGATCAGTGGGGCGACCGGCTGCCTGTTCGGCAGACGGTCGGCTGGAATTCTGCGTGCAGCCTCGATGTTCGCACTCGCCTGGCGGGCGAGATCGGTCACCGCCTTGGGCGTGCGATCCGGACCGACGGAGTGGCTGCGCACGGCGTTGATGCCGCTCAGGACCATCAGCGCGGCCAGGGTGACGACCGTCATGAAGGCCAGTTTCTCACCGTGCCTGAGCAGCAGGTCGCCGATCGCGGCGGGCTTCAAGGAAAAGCCGGAACGTTTCATATGCCACCGTTGACGGTCAGGGCTTGGTCCTTGCCGGCGGGGGAGCCAAACACGTTCTTGTTCGGAGGAGTGGCCAGCCCGACGGTGCCGCGGAGCTCCACGGTCACGTCAAACGGACGGCGTTGTCCTTGCGCCGAACCGCCGTCGGGCCCGAAGCCGCCCCCCGGCAGACCACCTCCGGAACGGCCGAAGTCGGACTCGTTGAACTGCTGGCCGGGACCGGAGGGATTGATCCTCACCTGTCGGACGTCGACGGGGACCTGGCAGGCCGCCAGTTCCGCGAGCATCCTGTCGATCTGTCGCTGATCAACCACCACCCGCAGCACGAATGGCATCAAATGCACGAACTGCGCATCAGGCTTCGTCTTGAGGTCCTGGGCGGTCAGCGGTCGCCCATTGAAGTCGGAGTAGATCCACTGACGAAACATATCGTCCGGGGAGACGGCCGGCCCTTTGGGCTCGCCACCCGGGTCGGCGGACGGCTCGGTGCCGGAGGGTGGCGCGACGAGTCCGGGGGCCGTCGCCATCGGCACGTCGAAGGCTCCCGCAAAACCGCCGAACCGTGGATGAGGCGGGCGGCCCTGGGGGCCACTCGACGAGTCGCCCGGCAGGCCGGCATCGGTCGGCGGCAGACCCGTGTCGAGCCCTCCCAACGGGCCGCCGGGAGGGCCTCCACCCGGATCCAGCGGCGGACCGATCACCCGCCCGGTGCCCTGTCCACCGGGGGCATCCTCGGCCGCCGGGTATCCGACCGCCAGTTCCTCGACCTGCGTGATCCGCGAGTCGAAGTGTCCTGTCGCACCTTCGTTGACGTTCTTGATCGCATCGCAGAACAGGCCGTAGACCCAGAGTTCCTCCTGGGCGAGCAGCACCTGAGTCGTCGATGGCGGCTTGTTCCAGGTGAAGGAACCGATCAGTCGCTTCTGGTCCTCGGGCCGCCATACGAGGATCGGCAGGGGCCGGCTGGCGTCCGGATCATCGCCTTCGTCGTCGCCCGATCCGCCGCCACCGCCGGAACGACGACCACCCCGCCCCAGCGGACCGCCCGCGGCATCCTCATCCTGGTTGGTCATCAACTCCTCGCACCCCATGCGATCGGGTAACTGCCGCACGATGTTGGGAACGGTGTTCTGGTACCGCTGCAGGTCGCGGAACTGTAACTCGCGCCGCCCCCCCGACTCGACGGCCTCGATCGCGGACAGAAAGTCCGGCCCCAACGCCTTGGGCCACGTGCGCAGCGACTGCTGGCTCTCCCAGAAGGTGGCCCATTCCCGAAGCAGCTCGTCCTTGATGGCGGCCGCTTGACGATCGATCGACTCGGACCAGGCGGCATTGGGGTGGTTCGGCTCGTTGCGGACGCCGTTGAGGGCCGAGACGTGTCCGTCGATCGTGGCCCTTTCCCGGCTGATCACGGCCCGTCGCGCCCCGTTGGCCAGGAACAGGGCCGGCAGCAGGAGCAGCGGCACGACGAACGACAGGATCCAGAAGCGGTACTTCACCACCGGAGCGAGTAGCTGGCGAAGGGAATCGGGAGTCTGGACCACGGAGTCGCTCGCGACGGTCAGGGGGTGAAGCCGGCATCGGCCGGCGAAGCAGGCTGGGCCGCCGTACGTCGCGGGCTTCCGGGAGAAGCGGGTTGCCAGGCGAACTGGAGCACGAAGGCGTATTGCTTGAGTTGCAGGAACTTCTCCTCCTCGGCGTTCGCCTCCGGCGGGCGGCCGGACAGGTCACCGCCGCCGGCGACCTCGCGTGCCGTGCTGACCTTCACCTTCGTGACCGGTGTTCGCTTCACGATCACCGGGTACCCGATGCCCAGTTCCGCCACGGGGACCTGTTGACCGGCCTTGATGCCCGCCGTGACGGTGACCTTCCCACCGTCACCCAGCAGGCCGCGCACCAACGTCTCGAGGACGAACTGCTCGCCCTCCATCGGCGCGTGACGATCCTCGTTGTGGAAGTGATGGCCGATAATCTGGATCACCCACCCCGGCCCTTTCGGCCCCTTCGTAGGATCCGGACCCCCGGCGACCGCCTGCTGGTCGCCCAGTGGCGGCGGGACGTCGCCGACCGGCGGCGGGGCCGCCGAGTCCGGAGGGGCCTCCTCGGCCGGGGCGTTCTGGCCCGGCAGGCTTCCATCGGGCGACTTGCCCGCAGCCGCCAGGGTTCGGTCCCAATCCCGCTCGACGTGATTGAACCACGTCGCGAGGTCGGGGAAGAACTCCATGTCGAATGAGTCGATCCGAATCTCGTTGCGTTCGGCAGGGCTGTCGGGCGCCGCCCCCGGCTCGTCCCGCGGCAGGATCGTCTCGATGGCCCGCAGCAGGTCGAGCGATTGGAAGCGGCGGTCGTGGACGTCGACAAGATACCGCTCCGACGCGACGGTGTCCCGCAACCGCTGCTCCGCCGCCTCTACTCCCGCCTTGGCCGCGCCCGACCGCGACTTGGCCGCGTCGGAAGCGGCGAACGCATCGCGGTACTTGGTGGGGTCGTAGCTCGCGGCCGAGGCGAACCAGCCGGCAAAGTTGATGGCACCTGCGGCCAACAGCGCCACGAGCGCCGCCACCACCCAGGGCCGCTTGGCGTCGATCAGACGATCGCGTGCTTTCTCGCGGGGCAGGAGGCTGGTCTTCAGGCTCGCCGCGCCGGCGGCCTGCAGCGCCAGACCGTACGCCGTCGCGAATCCCAGCCGATTTTCACGAAACGCCGGCACGGCCAGGGCCGGGCCATCGAGCGAGGCGAACTTGTCCAGCCGCTGCACCTCTAACTGCAACTGCTTGCCTACGAAATCGGTCAGCCCGCGGAGCTTGGCGGCATTGCCGAGCAGCAGCACCTTGCCGATCTTCGCCGAGCGGTCGGTGCCCGTGACGTAGTTGAGGGACCGCTGGAGTTCCGCCACGAACTGGTTGAACACGGGCCGCATCGCCTTGAAGACGGCACGCGGATCGCTGGCCCGGACCGCATTCCGCTTCTCGTTCTCCGCCGCGATGAACGTGAGCTTCAGATCCTGCACCAGCGCCTTGGTGAAGGTCGATCCGCCGATCGGCATGCTCCGCTGCCAGACCCGCAGCCCGTTGGTCACGACCAGGTCGGTCGTGTCGACGCCGATCGATACCAGCACGAGGGATGCGGGTGGATTCTCGGGGTCGATCGTCGCCGGGTCGGGAAGCTGGTCGAAGATCGCCATGTTGGCCACGGCGATGGGCGACATCTGGATGATGTCGACGTCGATGCCGGCGTCTTCGAAGGGGGTGATCGCCTTGTCCACCTGTTCGCGTTTCATCGCGAACAGCGCCACCTCGGCGTCCATCACGAAACCGCCCTCCTCGAGCCCGGTCGCCAGCCGCTGCCAATCCCAGACGACCTGATCGAGCGGAAAGGGGATCTGCTGGCTGGCCTCGTACTTGACGATGTTGGGGATCTTCTTGGCGTCGACCGGCGGAAGCTTGATGAACTTGGCCAGCCCCGCCTGCCCCGGCGCCGCCACGGCGACCCTGTCGCCGGTCAGTTCGTTGCGGCCCACGAACTCCGCCAACGCAGACCGCACCAGTTCCACCCGGTCGGCTGCCGCCTGGGAGAGCATCATCGGATACTCGATGACGTCGCAGGCCTCGGCCACGAGTTTCCGCGGATCGGTCGGGCTGAGACGACAGCGGAGCGCCTTGAGGCTGCACTTCCCGATATCGATTCCCCAGACGTATGGACTGGCGGCCATGGGCCTGGAAATCCCGATCGAGAGGAGGCCGGACGCTGGGCTGGGGGACGACGGGCGATTCCCCATCGCCGCGACGGGCTACTGGCATCCTAAAAACGGTGGTGGAGGGGTGTCAAACGACTCACCCGAAGTCGCAGGACGTCCCCTTCGATGGCCACTACACTCGAAACCATGCGTTGCGGACCCGTGACCGTTCTCCTGCCCTGCCACTCCTTCGACGACTTCCCCACGGTGCTGGAGGAGGCCGAGGCGGAGGGGATCCTGGCCGCCTGGACCGCCGCTTGGCACCCGGCGATCATCGCCACCGCCGCGGGCCTTCCGGGTCAGGCGAGCGTCGACCTGCCACTGGCCGCCGCGGCGGGCGTGGGCATCGTGCCGGTAACCTGTGACGAGCGGTTCGCCGGCCAGGCCGATCCCGACGATACTGCCCGCTGGGTGCGGGGCCTGAACGACGTGGAGGCGATCACGGCGGCCGTCGCCGCACGCCTCGGCGTCTTTACGACCGCGGCTGGTCTCCCGGGTGGTCGTCACGCCGAGGCGTTTCACAGCCTTGGGCTGGCGGCGCTGCTGGCCGAGCTGCTGGCCCGACGCATGAGGACCGAGGCCGACATCGCCGCGACCGGCTTCGACAGCGTAGTCCTGACGGCGGCCCGGGCCGCCGTTGCCGACGACGACGAGGCGGTTCGCGACGCGCTCGCCGAGGCCTACGGGTGCCTGGAAGCGACACGGTCCCGGTACTACGCCGTGGACTCCTGGGCGGTCGATGTCGTCCTGGTGGCCCCCACGACCGTCGGTGAACCGCTGCTGCGGGAGCTCGCCAGTCCGGTGCCGCTGGCCCTCGTGGCGACGGCCGAGACCGTCCGTCGGATGGCCGCGGGGCAGTCATCATCGCTGAAGGCGGTTCGTGACGCGGTGCGGCAGGGCCGCGTCGAGCCCTGTGGCGGCCGCGACGATCAGCAGCCCGTGGATCTGTGTGCACCCGAGACGATTCGGGACTCCCTCGCCCGCGGCCGCGAGGCCTGGCGGGAGCCACTGGGCTGCGAACCCTCCTGCTACGCGGCGATCACGGGTGGCTCCTCCGCGATCCTGCCCCAGGTCCTCCAGGGCTTCGGCTGCCGGACCGCGATCTGGAGCCTGTTCGACGGGTCGTCGTTGCCGGATCCGGCGGGCGGTCGGATCCGCTGGGAGGGAACGGGCGGCGGTGAGGTCGAGGCGATCGCTCGACCGCCGCTCGACGCCGGCCGGGCCGCGAGCATCTTCGAACTTCCTGATCGCATCGGCGACTCGCTCGACCACGACCATGCGGCCGTCGTGCACTACGCGCACTACGCCGGACGGGCCAGTCGCTGGCACGCCCTGATCCGTCGCATCGGCGCCGCCAGCAGCCTGCTGGGAACCTTCGTCACGCCGAGCGTCCTGATCGAGCGGACCAGCGGGTACGGCACGCCGGCCTCGTTCGAGCCCGATGCGTTTCCCGGCGCATCGCCGCCGGCGGCCGACAACGCAGGCCATGACCTGCTCGCCGCCCCGGTGGCCCAGCGTCGTGCCGAGGCGATCGCGATCTCCGCTGCGGCCACGGCGGCCGCCGCCGTGATTGCCGCCGACCGTCCGTCGCCCGCCCTGCCGGCAGCGTCGCCGCGGCCGGGCCGCCGCTGGCCGGGGTCACTCTTCGGCCGCCGGCGCGACGACGATGCGCTGCGACTGGACAATGGTTTGGTCGAACTGCGTCCGCATCCGCGATCGGGCGGCCTCTTGTCGCTGCGGCGGCCCTCCGACCGGGGCAACCGCATCTCGCAGCAACTCGCCGTGCGGACGACGGCGGCCGCCGCGGGGCGGCACTGGGAGTCCGCCGAGGAGCGGGCGGAGTACGGTCGCATGGAGGCCGACGCGATCGAGCGGACCGGTACCGCGATCGGCGGGCGGATCGAAAGCCAGGGATGGCTTCTCGGGGAGGACGGACAGCGGTTGGGCCGGTTCACGCAGGGGATGTCCCTGCTGCCGGGACTGCCACTGGCGGTGATCGACCTGGAGATCGCGCTCGACCGCCCCTTGAACGGGCCTTTTTTCGAGACCCATGTCGCCTGCCGCTTCGCCTGGCATGAGAACGAGGACGTCGAACTCCGCCGCGGCCTCCATCTGCAGTCGGTCGTCACGGAGCGACGTCGCTTTACGGCTCCGCATTTCGTCGAGATCGTGCCGCACGCCCGTCGCACCACCGGCGGGATGGAGGCCATCGCCATCCTCACGGGCGGGCTGCCTTGGCACGTGGCATCGAGCCCGCACGTGCTCGACTCCGTGGTGCTCGCTGGCGGGTCGTCGGCACGCCACCGCCTGGCGGTCGGCCTGGGCCTCGAGCGGCCCTGGGATGCCGCCGTCACGCTCGCCGCGGGCGGCCTGCCGACCGTGGGACCGACCATGCCGGCGAACGTCCGCATCACCGGGGCACCCGCACTGGCCGACGATCCGCCGGGAACGTGTCGGCTCGGGATCGTCGAGTCGGCGGGGCGGGCGGGTGAGGTGCGGATTGCGTTCGCCCGCGACGTGGCGGGGGCCGTGGCCGTCGACCTGGCCGGACGTCCGCTACCCGACCTGCCGGTCACGGTCGCAGGCCGTGTCGTCTCCGTCGTGCTGCGCGGCTATCAGTGGCTGCACCTGGCCGTGCGGTGCGATGAACCCGTGGCGGTCGGCCCCGACCGGGGGACCTCGTCATGATCGTCACGCTCGACGGGCCGGCCGGCGCCGGCAAGAGCACGGCCGCCCGGGCGTTGGCCGCCCGGCTTGGCTGGTTCTATCTCGACACCGGGGCGATGTACCGGACGGTCGCACTCGTGGCCCTCGAACGCGGCCTGTCGCTCGACAATGCGACCGCGCTGGCCGGCGTGGCGGAGTCGCTCGACCTCGGCTTCCAGGACGGTCGGGTACTCCTCGGCGACCGCGACATCTCCGACGAGATCCGCACCGATAGGATCACCCAGGCCACGCGGCCGGTGGCCGACGCACCGCCGGTCCGGGCGGCGATGAAGCGACTGCAGCGGCGACTGGCCGCCGGCCGGGACGTCGTCACCGAGGGCCGCGACCAAGGGTCGGAGGTCTTTCCGCAGGCGGAACTCAAGGTGTTCCTCACCGCCTCGCCGGGAGAACGGGCCCGCCGCCGCCACCGCGAGGAGGAGGCCCGTGGCAGGCGCACCTCGCTGGAGGCGGTGGAGGCGGCCCAGGCCCGCCGCGACGAGGGGGATCGCGGCAGGCCGGTGGGTGCCATGCAGGCGGCCGTTGACGCCGTGATTCTCGAGACCGACGGGCTGTCGGCCGAAGCCGTCGTCGAACGGCTGGTGACGCTGGTCGAGACACGGCGACCCGGGAGGACGGCACCGTGACGACGTCGCCGCGGAGAAAGAGCGAGCCGCCGATCCCGTCGGGTCGTTCGGTGTTCGGCCGCATGCTCTACGCGGTGCTATGGGTCCTCTGTCGGACACTCGGCGTAGCGGTGTTGGGCTTCCGGGTCCGGTTCGCCGAGCCGTTGCCCGCCTCGGGTGGCCTGGTGGTGCTCTCCAGTCACCAGAGCCATCTCGACCCGCTCCTGCTCGGCCTGGCCTGCAATCGGCGGATGTCGAGCCTGGCCCGCAGTTCGCTGTTCCATTTCGCCCCCTTCGGCGCGGTGATCTCCGCGCTCGATGCCGTCCCGATCGACCGCTCGGCGTCGATGGTCGCCGCCATGCGAGCGGTGATCGACCGGCTCAAGGCCGGCAAGGCGGTGACCATCTTTCCGGAGGGTTCCCGCACCCGCGACGGTCGGCTCGGCGAGTGCAAGCCCGGCTTTGCGCTGGTGGCGAAGCGCAGCGGCGTGCCGATCGTCCCGGTCGCGATCGTGGGGGCCTACGAATGCTGGCCGCGGACGCGACGATTGCCGCGGCCCGGACGGATCAGGCTCGAGTTCGGGCGGCTGATCACGGCGGAGCAGGTGGCGACCTTGGGCGAACAGGAACTGTTCGACCTCTGCGTGACACGGCTTCACGAAGCCGATGCCCGCGCGCGTGTCGCCCGCTCAGGGGGCCGCTGACGAGTTCACCCGGGCCCGCTTGAAGGGATCGACCGTGCCCCCGCCGGGACCGGGCGGAGGGGCGTTCGGCGATCCGAAGGGCAGCAGCTTCGGCCAGCCCAGACTCGCCCCCGGCCAGGCCGGGGGGGCAGCGGCTGCCGCGGGTTCGCCCTTCAGTCGTGACGCGGGTGGCAGCAGATCGGCCGGCGAGGGAAAGCGTGGGCCTTCGGCGGGCTGGCGGGGAGCCGAGACCAGCGAGCCGCGGGGTCCCTCTCCCGCGGACGAGCTGCGTTCGAGCACACGCACGGAGACGTCGTCGAGTCGTGCCTCGCCGAGTCCGGACAGGGCGAAGGTGACCACAAGCGGCTCCCCGGCGGCTTCGGCCGGCACGACCCGATGGAGCACTAGCCGCCGCCAGTCACGGGTCTGCCCGACCCGCTCGGCCAGCGCCGGCCCGCCCAACGAGTCGAACACCATGAAGCCGTCGACGCTGCCTTGGATCGGCTTGGGCACCAAGACCTGCGCTGTGATCTCCAGCAGTTTGCCCGCGGGCGCCGTGAGGGGGGGCGTCGTGACCCAGACGGGCGGCGTCTCGACCACCACCGGCGCGTCAGCGGCGGCACTCGGCGCGGCGACCAGCCGCAGGCAGCCTCTTCCCGACGCTGGCCTCGTCTGGCTCACTTCCACGCTCGTAAGGATGTCCTTGTCGGATCGGGCGAAGTGTCGCCAGCCGCCTTGTGCCAGGGGCTCGAGCCGCTCCATCTCGCCGCCGGACAGAAGCTCCTCCCCCGGCGTCGTCTGGGCCTTGGCCGCGATGAACTGCCATGCCTCCGCCAGTGTGGCATCGGAGCAGGTGAGCGGACTGGCCACCATGGACCCTTCGGCTTTGATTGCGTTCTCCCAGATTCGCCGTTCGAACTGGCCGGCGACGGCCGCGGCCCGACGTAGCCCGCGGCAGGCGGACGCCGCGTCGGTGGCTTCGGTCGGGCTTGCGAGCCGACCGGCCTCCGTGAGCATCGGCACCGCCGCCACCGGTGGCGGTCCGCTGAAGGCCTGCGGTGGCAACCTGCCGACCAGGTCACCGGCGGCGGCGAGCGACAACGCGGCTAGGCTGCGTGCGGAAGCGACCTCGACTTCGACCTGCGATCGCAGCTGGCTTTGCACGCCGGAGGTGACCGTGGGCTCACCGCTGAAGAGCACCATCGCATGGGTCGTGAAGTCGTCGAGCGTGACGGACACGCCCCCGGTCACCCGCTGCTGCCGGACCGGCCGCAGGCCGCCCACGGTGATTTCCCAGGCCTGGTGCGCCTCCGGTACCCCCGGCACGAGGATCGACAGCGGCACGTCATCGCCTGGCACGTCGGCGCCCTCGTAGCGACGGGCTACCACCTGCGATCCCTGCACGCACCGCCACGCCAGCACGATCCTGGAGCGGGCGGCCTCCATCACGAAAGCCTGGACTTCGGGGCTGCTGGTCTGGGCGCGGGACGCGAATCGGCCCGCGGCTCCCCAGGGGCCGAGAATCGCGAGTTGCAGGTTCATGTCGCGGACCGCCGCCGCCCGCATCCGCGTTTCGGCCTCGTCGGTATCCAGCCGCTGCGAAGACGTGAACAGAATGCCCCGCACGCCGCCGGCAATGGCGGAAAAAGCCGCTAGCTTGAGGGTTTCCGGATCGACGGCCAGACCGTGGCCACCGACGCCGGCCAGGGCCGCGGCTTGGCGGGCCGCGGACGTGTCGATGTCGGTGGCCAGGGTTGTCAAAAACGGGGTGCCGGGACGGGCCAGCCGCGGCCGCTGTCTCAGCCACTCCAGCCAGTCCACCAGTTCGAGAGTCGTGCCCAAGACGGTGCGACGGGCGACCAGCATGTCGACGTGCCGCGAGACGAACCGCAGGCCCGAGTCCGCCGACC
>VGYP01000019.1 GCA_016872955.1 Planctomycetota bacterium | reverse complement strand
CGACTGGCAGGAGACCCGCAGTTCCAGCGAGCCCACGCGGATCATGTCGCCGTCGGCGAGCTTGGTGCGCCCCTGGATCTGGGTGCCGTTGACGAACGTGCCGTTGCGGCTGCCAAGATCCTCGATCCAGACGTCGGCAGGTCCTACGACCACGGCGCAGTGCCGCCGGCTCACCTCCTCACTGAGGGGCCGCACGTCGCACTCCTCCGCCCGGCCGATCAGAAGCTTGGTGCGTTTGATCGCGATGCTGCGACCGGCGCTCTTGCCCGAGGCGACGATGAGTTTGGTGATCATGACGGGAACCAGCGGCGGTGATCCGGCTGGTCGGACGGTCGAGCCGAAGACCACGGGGAGGGAACCATCACGAGGGAGGACGCCATCGGTCGGACGGTTGCCGCCGTTTATACCAGAGGGTCGGGTTCCGGAGATACCTCCTGCCCGCCGATCACCTCGCCACCGGGGGGCGTCAACGCCGCTCGAGCCAAGCCTCATCCCGAAACCGACAGGCACGCTCGGCCACGACCCTTTTCCGCGACCCTGCGAAGCGGTCCGGCCCGGCCTCCAAGGCCCCGCCGGCACGGGCGGCCACTTCCTGGAGCCAGGCGGTCGCGAGCTCTCGCAGGTCCCAGCTGCTCGCGGCCACCACGAGATCGAGGAGGCCAGGGTGCCGCGCGGGCGACGGGACCGTCGGCGGCGTTGCGAGCAGGAGGCTGCCGTGCTGCAGCACCGCGGCATGCAGTCGCCGCTGGGCACTGCCGAGAATCTTGTGCCCGTCCGCGCCCGCGGCGGCCGAGGCGACGATCAGATCGCCCCGCGCCCGCCGGTCGAAGCAGAGCAGGCGGTGCTCGTCGCCGGCGTCACGAGGTCGGCCCGGGTGGCGGGTCGCCGCCACGCCAAAATCGCGGAGCACCGTCTCGAGCGCCGCGTGAAAGGCGTCGTAGAGTGACTGCGGGTCGCCTCCCCAGGGGTGGCCGCGGGGCACGGCGGCGGCGTAGGTGAGGTCGCCGCCGTGCAGGATGGCCCCGCCGCCGCTGGGACGCCGCACCAGCGGCAGGCCGGCGATCGCCGCGCTCGCCCGGGCCTCGGCCAGCCGCTGGAACCCGCCGAGCGACACCGTAGGTTCGGACCAGCCATAGAACCGCACGAGCGGTCGGCCGGTCGCCGCGGCCTCCGCCGCGAGCACTTCGTCGGCCGCCATGTTCTCCGGGCCGGAGGCCGGGTCGTCCCACCAGGCGACCAGCCCGCTCATGTCGGCCAGTCCGCGGTGCGCCGCGTCGGGGCCCGTCGTGCGGTGGAGTGGTGAGCGTTCATGCCCGCGTCAGTGCGGCTGGCTCTTCACGAGCGCGTCGTAGGCGGTGGTGTCGAGCAGGGGGGCGAGTTCGCCGGTGTCCGAAGGGCGGAGCTTCACGAGCCAGCCGGCGCCGTACGGATCCTTGCCGAGCGTCTCGAGCTCGTTGGGCAGGACGCCGTTCACCGCCACGACCTGGCCGGAGACAGGGGCATAGAAGTCGCTGACCGCCTTGACGCTCTCGATCTCTCCGATCGACTCCCCGGCCTTGACCTGCCTGCCGACCTCGGGCAGTTGCATGAAGACCAGGTCGGTGAGGGCCTCGACGGCGTAGGCGGAGATGCCGACGGTGGCCAGACCGTCGTCCTCGAGGCGAATCCATTCGTGCGTCTTGGCGAACTTCAGGGCGGCCATCACGGTCTCTGGGGTTGCAGGAGGGACGAGTCGCGGCGCGGCACCGGCCGCTCCTCCGCAGGATAGCCGATCGCCTCAGGACCGTGTCGCGGGCCGACGGTGGAGGGGCAGGGGGGTGACGCGGGCGGGTGTGGCCGAGTCGCGGATCAGCACGTCGAGCCGGGTACCGGCAGCGGCGGCGTCGCGGTCGACCAGCGCCATCGCGGCCGCCGCGCCGAGCGTCGGGCAGTAGCTGCCGCTGGTGACGCCGCCGACGATCGCGGTCGCGTCGCCGGGCCGGGTGGCCACGGACCCCTCGCGGGCGGCCCGCTTGCCGTCGAAGAGCAGGCCCACCCGGACCAACCGCGCGGGCGTGGCCTGCAGGTCGCGGAGGGCGACGGCTCCGGGAAAGTTCCTTGGTGAACCATCGGTAGCCGTAAGATTGACCGCGAAGCCCAGCCCGATCGCGAAGGGATCGCTGGCCGCCACGAGTTCGTGACCGTAGAGCGGCATGCCCGCCTCCAGCCGCAGCGTGTCGCGGGCGCCGAGGCCGCAGGCGCGGAGACCGTGACCGGCACCGGCGACGTGGATCGCCTCCCACACGGGCACCGCGTCGGCCGCGGCCACGACGAGTTCCAGGCCGTCCTCGCCGGTATAGCCCGTGCGGCTGACGGCGGCTGAGCGGCCCGCCACCGTGGCGGTGGTGGCCCGGTAGTTGCCGAGGGCCGCGATCCGCGCGGCATGGGCGGCGGGGCAGAGGCCTGTCACGATCCCGACGGCCAGCGGTCCCTGGACGGCGATCATGGCCGTGCCACGGGTCTGGTCGACGAGGGAGACGCCTGCGGCCGGCAGACGGCTCGTCAGCCACGCCACGACGCGGTCGCGATTGCTGGCGTTGACCACCAGCGCAAGCCGTGGCGTGCCGTCGGCCGCATCCGCGTCGCGGGCGACGAGCGCGTCGTCGAGGATCGCGAGGCTCGTCGGCCCCTCGTCGCTCGTGACGAGCGTATAGCGGACCTGGCCCGGGGCGAGGTCGGCCACGTGGCGGGTGAGCAGCGACTCGAGCCAGCCGATCGCCGCCGGCCCGGTGATCGCGAGCCGGCCCATGTGTGAGACGTCGAACATGCCGGCCGCCTGCCGCGTGGCGAGGTGCTCGTCGACGATGGACGCGTACTGCACCGGCATGGTCCAGCCGGCGAAGCCGACCATCCGGCCGCCGTGGGCCACGTGCCAGCCCGCGAGCGGGGTTTCGAGGAGCGGAGTGGGCATGAAGTCTCCCGAGTGCCTGGAGGAGGCGGAAGTGTAGCAGCCGCGAACCGCATTTCCGTGTTGCCGCCGTCCATCACAGCGGCGAGGCGTGCGGACCGATGCCGCATCAGCGGCGGCGTTGGACGAGCCCGAGGCAGAGCATCCCGCCGAGTCCGAAGAGGGCGAGCGTTGAGGACTTGGAGACGGCTTGGGAGGAGAGCGCAACGTCGCTGCCCGGCTGGCTGATCGTGAAGCTCGCGTCGGGCCGTGTCGTGGCGAGGGACGATCCGAATCCGTCGAGCCAGTCGGTGCCTGCGAGGGCGAGGTCGGCGAAGCCGGTGGAGGCGAGGGCGACGTCCCAGAGGGACCAGGACCGGTGAGCGCTCTAGAAGGGGTCGTCCCAGTCGACGAGGCTACCGGCGGCGTCGCACGAGAGCGATGGTCCTGTGGCACCGGTCAAGGAGAGTGCTCCACCCACGACGACCTGGTCGGAGGCGACGGGGGAGTTGGCGGTCGTGTTGGCGGAGAGTCCCCAGAGCATGCTGGCGCCGACGGCGTAGGCGAGGTTGCCGGTGACGGTCTGGCCGGACACCAGCGCGTTGCCGGCGATGGTGCCTGATCCGGAGAGTGCCTGGTTACGGGGAGCGTTCCGCGGGAAAGGCCTGCGACTTGCCACCGGTGGCGAAGGTGCCGCCGGTCTCGACGACGAGGGGGCTAGCGGCGTCTAGTGAGCCGGCGGCGCCGAGGGCGGGGGTGCCGGCCTGCGTGAGCGACACACGCTCCTCGACCGAGAGGCCGGCGGCACGGCTCGGCAAGATCGCCAGATCCACGTCACTGTCGACGCGGAGGCGGTCGGCTGCCGCAGACCCAAGGAGATAGACGGCCTGCACCGCATCGCACCGCCGCAAAGCGGCCATGGCGGCGTCGAGTCGGTGGTCGTCGATCGACTCGGCGGACATCGTGGACCTTGAAACGGGGAGGGGCGAAAGAGCGAAAAAGCCTACCGCGCGCGGTGAGCCCGGATTTCGCCGCTCGGAAACCCCCGACCACGTTGGCCGGGCTCGCGCGGCGGGCCGACGCTTCGGTCAGAATGGCCGCGGCGGCGGTCACGCGTCGTCTACGGCCGACGGGGCCGCTTGCGGGTGGCCTTCGCGGGACGCGATCGATGGTCGTCGGCTTGGCCGCGGCCGCGGTGCTTGCCCGGCGGACGGGCCGACTTGGCGGGCCGCTTGCCGCGACGCACGTGGCCGCCGACGAGCCGGAAGTTGAGCTCGCGGCGGTCGAGATCGACCCGGTCCACCGCCACCCGCACCCGGTCGCCGAGCCGATAGCTCTGCCCGGCGCGGCGCCCCGCCAGCGTGTGGCTCGCCCGGTCGTGGCGGTAGCTGTCGTCGGGCAGGCTGTCGAGCGGCACGAGGCCCTCGGCGGGAATGGCCAGGCCCTGGACGAACAGGCCGAAGGCCTCCACACCCGTCACCACCGCGTCCATCTCGTGACCGATCCGCGACGACAGGAAGTGCAGCAGCTTGAGCTTGACGAGCTCCCGCTCCGCTGCCTCGGCCCGTCGCTCGAGGTCGGAGCAGTCCTGGCCGAGCTGCACGAGGCCGTCGGCCGGCGGCCGCTTTCCCCTGGCCAACGCCTCGACCGCCCGGTGGATCGTGAGGTCGGGGTAGCGGCGGATCGGCGACGTGAAGTGGCAGTAGCAGTCGCTCGCCAGGGCGAAGTGGCCGTCCTCTTGGGGGCCGTAGGCGGCCCGCGTCAGGCTGCGGAGCACCGCGTAGTGCACGGCATGCTCCTCCGGCCGGCCGCGGGCCAGGTCGAGCAGCCGCTGCAGCTCGAAGCGGCTCTCGAGCGAGTCGACCTCGAAGCCCAGCTCGGTGACGAACTCTGTCAGCTGGCGAAGCTTCCGCATGTCGGGCGCGGGATGGATTCGCCGCAGGAAACCGGCCCCCGCCGCGGCGAGCGCCTCGGCCAACGCCTCGTTGGCCGAGAGCATGAACTCCTCGATGATCTGGTGGCTCTCGGTGTTCTCCACGACGTGGGCCCCGGTCACCCGGCCGTCACGGTCGAGGTCGATCTTCACCTCGGGCATCTCGAGCTGGAGGGCCCCGCGGGCCATCCGCCGCCGGCGGAGGATCCTGGCCAGGTCCCGCATCCGGCCCAGCAGGGACCGCACCTCCGGCGTCATCTCGACCGCGCGGGTCGCCGGGTCGGCCAGGAAGACGTCGACCTCCTCGTAGGTGAACCGCCGGCAGCTCCTGATCGCGGAGGCCTCGACGGCCGAGTGCGTCGGCACGGCCTCGGCCGTGAACTCGATCCAGCAGGTCTTGGCGTAGCGGACCTTGTGCGGCTGGAGGCTTGCGAGGTTGTTGGAGACGATCTCGGGGATCATCGGAATCACCCGGTCGGGCAGGTAGACACTCGTGCCCCGGGCCCGAGCCTCCTGGTCGAGCGGCGCACCTTCGCGGACGAAGTGCGAGACGTCGGCGATGTGCACGCCCAGGAGCCAGTGGCCCCGCTCGACCCGCTCCAGGGAGATCGCGTCGTCGAAATCGCGGGCATCGACCGGATCGATCGTGATGATCGTGCGATCGGTGAGGTCGCGGCGGCCGGGTGGCACCGTCTCGTCGAACTCCGCCGCCCGCCGGCGGGCGTCGTCGAGCGCGGCCTCGGGAAATCCGCCGGGCAGCCCGAACTCGTGGATCACCGTCTGCGTGTCGACGCCCACGTCGCCCGCCCGGCCGAGCACCTCGACCACCACCCCCTCGCCGTCGCGGAGGTGCGTGGGGAAACGAACCATCTCCACCACCACCTTGTCGGACTCGCGGACGCCCTTGGCGCCGGGATCACCGACGGCCACCGGGCGGGCAAAGGTGGTGCCGTCGACCTGCACCCAGCCGACGTTCGCCCGCTCGAAGTAGGAGCCCACGAACCGGGTGGTGCGTCGCTTGACGATCTCCACGATCTCGCCCGCGGGGCCGGGGCGGCGGACGTCGCGGCCCCGCGCCGGCCGCACCCGCACCGTGTCGCCGCTGGCCGCGTCGAGGCTGGCGGCGGCCGAGACGTGAATGTCGCCCGAGCGGTCGCCGGGCAGCGCCCCCTCCGGCCGTACGAAGCCGTAGCCGCCGGCCGCGCGGCGGAAGACCCCCACCACGTCGCCGTCCCGGCCCCGCGGGCGGCTCCCACCCGCACCGGACGTGGGCGGCTTGGGCCGCTGGCGGGTCATGGGGCACGGCCCCGGAAGAACTTGCGTCCCTGCGACTGCTGATACTGCGTCCAGCCGCCGTCAAGCGCGGCCTCGGCCCGCAGCAGCTGGATCGTGCCGGCCATTTTGGCGTCGAGGTGGTCGAGGTGGTGGAGGGCCACGGCCTCGAGCGTCATCGGCAGCCGTGGGGCGTTGAACTCGTAGGCCCCGTGATGGCTGGCGATCATGTGCTTGACCCTGACGGCCGTCTCGGCGTCGAAGGGCCGGCCCGTGCGGGTCTCGAGCCCGCGGATCTTGGCGTCGACGATCTCGAGGCCCAGCAGCACGTGGCCGAGCAGCTGGCCCGAGTCGGTATACGAAAAACCCTTCTCGCTCTCGAGTTCGAGCGTCTTGCCGATGTCGTGTACGAGCACACCCACGAGCAGCAGGTCTCGGTCGAGGTCGGGATAGAGCGGCGCGGCGAAGTCGGCCAGCCGCAGCAGGTTGACGACGTGGTCGAGCAGGCCGCCGGCATAGGCGTGGTGATGCTTGACGCCGGCCGGCGTGGCGGCGAACCGGTCCATCAACGGCCGGTCGTCGAGGATCTCGGCGACCAGCGCGTCGAGCGGCGGTCGCAGGCCGGCGAGCAGCCCCCGCAGCTCGACGAACAGCCGCTCGACGTCGAGCGGCGTCAGGACGCGAAACTCCCGCTCGTCGACCGTGCCCGGATCGACCCGCTCGATAGCGGCGATGATGATCTGCATGGCGCCGGAGTAGAGCTGCGTGTGGCCGTCGACGCGGACATAGTCGCCATCCTCGAAGGCGGCGAAGTCGGCGTCGGAGGCGTTCCAGAGGCGACCGGTGATCGTGCCGCTTTTATCGGCCAGGTCGACCTGCAGGTAGAGCTGCCCGTTGCGGTTGGGCCGAAGCTGCTTGTGCGTCGCCAGAAAGACCTGGTCGACCTTCTCCTGGGCCGGCAGTTCCGAGATCAGTCGACGAGCCATCGCTCGCAGTTTACGGGCAGCCGGCTGCATCCCACAAACACGCGGGCCACCGCTACAATCCCCGCCTTTGCCCCGGAGTGCAGCGAGCGATGCCGGCCAACGCGATCAGCCCCACCCGCGCCGAGGACTATCCCGAGTGGTACCAGCAGGTGGTCCGCGCGGCCGACCTGGCCGAGACCTCGCCCGTCCGCGGCTGCATGGTGATCAAGCCCCACGGCTACGCGATCTGGGAGCGGATGCAGGGCATTCTCGACCGGATGTTCAAGGACACGGGGCACGTCAACGCCTACTTTCCGCTGTTCATCCCGCTCTCCTACCTGGAGCAGGAGGCGAAGCATGTAGAGGGCTTCGCCAAGGAGTGCGCCGTCGTCACCCACCACCGGCTCGAACTCGGCCCCGATGGCAAGCTCGTGCCCACCGGCAAGCTGGAGGAGCCCCTCGTCGTCCGGCCCACGAGCGAGACGATCATCGGCGCGATGTACGCCAAGTGGATCCAGTCGTGGCGGGACCTGCCGGTGCTCGTCAACCAGTGGGCCAACGTGGTCCGCTGGGAGATGCGACCGCGGGTGT
This sequence comes from Planctomycetota bacterium, assembly GCA_016872955.1. GTDB lineage: Bacteria > Planctomycetota > Planctomycetia > Pirellulales > UBA1268 > QWPN01. Next base: position 10,371 of record VGYP01000019.1, on the reverse strand, counting down.
TCCTGCGGACGGCGGAGTTCCTCTGGCAGGAGGGGCACACGGCGCACGCCACCCGCGAGGAGGCAGAGGAGGAGACCCGCCGGATGCTCGACGTCTACGCCACCTTCGCGGAGCGTGACCTGGCGATGCCGGTGGTGCGGGGCCCGAAGCCGGCCGCCGAACGGTTTCCAGGCGCCGTCGACACGCTCTCGATCGAGGCGATGATGCAGGACGGCAAGGCCCTCCAGGCCGGCACCTCGCACTTCCTCGGCCAGAACTTCGCCCGGGCCCAGAACATCAAGTACGCCAGCGCCTCGGGCGTGGAGGAGTTCTGCTGGACCACCTCCTGGGGCGTCTCCACGCGGCTGATCGGCGCCGTGATCATGACCCACTCCGACGACGACGGGCTCGTCCTGCCGCCGCGGATCGCGCCGCATCACGCCGTGATCCTGCCGATCTCCCGCACCGACGAGGAGCGGGTGGCGGTGCTCGACGCCTGCCGGAACCTCGAGGCCGCGGTCGCCAGGGCGACCTATGCCGGCGAACCGGTGCGGGTGAAGACCGATGCCCGCGACCTGCGCGGCGGCGACAAGGTCTGGCAGCACGTCAAGCAGGGCGTGCCCGTGCGGATCGAGATCGGCCCGCGGGACCTCGCCGCCGGCGCGGCGAGCGTGACCCGCCGCGATCGCGGCCCCAAGGAGCGGGAGGCGATCCCGCTCGCCGAACTGCCGGCGAGGCTGCCGGTGATCCTGGCCGAGATCCAGCGGGGGCTCTTCGACCGGGCGGCGGCGTTCCGCGAGGCCCGCTCGGTGCGGCTGGGCTCTGTGGCGGAGGTGACGAACCACTTCGGCCGCGACGACGCGGGCTTCGCCTGGGTGCACGTGGCCGACGATCCGGCCGTGGCAGCGCTGCTCGATCCGCTGAAGGTGACGGTGCGGTGCAGCCCGCTCGAGGGGCCCGACGAGCCGCGCACGTGCATCGTGACCGGCCGCGCCGTCGCGCGACGCAGCGTGCTCGCGCGGTCGTACTGAACATACGCCTGCCGGGCCATCCATGGCCCGGTGCCCGCGCGCAGCGAGCCGGCGTCGGAAACCGAGCGCAGCCAGGATGGCGAAACGAGGTTTCCATCGAGCGACCGGAGCACAGGATGGGTGCAGGGAGCGTCTGGCGAGATGGCACAGGCAACCCCGACCCACGCAGGGCCCGGCTTCACGGCACGCCGAAAGGGGACGGTCCCCTTCTGATCCGCGCGTCTGCGGGTCCGGTGTCGCCCTACACCTTGACCCGCTCAAGGTACTCGCCGGTGCGGGTGTCGACCTTCACGACCTCGCCCTGCTCGATGAAGGCGGGCACCAGGATTTCGGCACCGGTCTCCAGCCGCACGGGCTTCGTCAGGTTGGTCGCCGTGTTGCCGCGCACGGCCGGCTCGGCGTACTCGACGAGCAGGGCCATGTGCTGCGGCGGCTCCATCGTAATCGGGTTGCCGTTGTAGAGCATCATCGAGCAGACGGTGCCCTCCTTGATCCACTTCCAGGAGTCGTCGACCTGCTCCTTGGAGAGCTCGTACTGCTCGTAGTTGGCGTTGTCCATGAACACGAACGCCTCCCCCTGCTTGTAGAGGAACTGGGCGTCGATCGTGGTGATATCGGCCGCATCGAGTGAGTCGCCGCTCTTGTAGGTGCGGTCGAGGACGGTGTTGCGGAGCAGGTTCCGGAGCTTGCACTTGTAGAGCGCCTGCCCCTTGCCGGGCTTCACGAAGTTGCACTCGATCATGATGTACGGGTCGCCGTCGATCTGGACCTTGAGGCCCTTCTTGAACTCGCTGGTGTTGTAGGCCGGCACGGGTGGAATCCTGCGGGAAGGTGACGGTGGCCCTGGCGGGCGGACGGCGGTTTTCCGGGTCGCTTCCGCCCCCGTATGATCGGGTCAGAGGCGGCTGCGGGAAGTCCCCAAGAGTCACGACGCCGGCTGGAAATGTCAACGCCGTGGCCGCGGTCGAGTCGACGAGGCCGAGAACTTGATGCCGACCCCCACCGACCCCCGGCCCGCCGCCCCCGCGGCCCCGCGCGCGCGGCGGCCCGCCGCGGCATGGCGGCGGGAACTGGCCGAGGCGTTTCGTGAGCCGGCGGAACTCTGCCGCTATCTCGGCCTCGACTCCGGCCTCGCCGCCGAGGCGAAGGCCTCGACGGCCGGGTTTCCGTTCCTCGTGCCACGCGGCTTCGCGGCGCGGATGCGGCGCGGCGACCCGGCCGACCCGCTGCTCGCGCAGGTGCTGCCGCGGGCCGCCGAGACGCGGGCGGTGGCCGGGTACGCCGCCGACCCGCTCGACGAGCACCGCTTTCTCGCCGGGCCGGCGCTGGTCCGCAAGTACGAGGGGCGGGCGCTCCTGCTCGTCACCGGTGGCTGCGCGGTCAACTGCCGCTACTGCTTCCGCCGTGAGTTTCCCTACGCCGAGAGCGGGGCGACGCGGCACGGGCTGGCGGCTGCGCTCGCCGCCATCGCCGCCGACACCACCCTCTCCGAGATGATTCTCTCCGGCGGCGACCCGCTGCTGGCCGACGACGACCAGCTGGCCGGGATCGTGGAGGCGCTCGATGCCATGCCGCACCTGCGCCGGCTGCGGATCCACACGCGGCTGCCCGTCGTGCTGCCCAGCCGCGTGGATGACGCGCTCGTGGCGGTGCTGGCCGGGTCGCGGCTGGCGAAGGTCGTCGTGATCCACGCCAACCATCCCGCCGAACTCGACGACCACGTGGCCGAGGCGGTCCGCCGGCTGGCAAGCCTGCCGGCGCTCGTCCTGAATCAGGCCGTGCTGCTGCGGGGTGTCAACGACGACGAGGCCGTGCTGCGGCGGCTCTCCGAACGGCTCGTCGAGATCGGCGTGACGCCCTACTATCTGCACCTGCTCGACCGCGTCCGGGGGGCGGCCCACTTCGACGTGCCCGCAGCCGATGCGCTGGCCCTGCATGCCGAGCTGCTGGCGAGCCTACCGGGCTACGCCGTGCCCCGGGTGGTGCGGGAGGTGCCGGGTGAGCGGTCCAAGACAGGCGTGGGCTAACTCGGCCTGTGGCTCCTTGAAACCGGCGGCCGGCCGCCGGTGTACAACCTCCGGGTCGTCGTCGCCCGCATCCGTTTTCACCTCCGCAGGAACCATGCCATGATCACGCCTCGTCGCCTCGTCGCCTCGCTCCTGCCACTGGCCGTCGCGGCCTCCGCCGCCCGCGCCGCACCGCTCGATCTCGACCGCGTCTCCGCCAAGGCGGTCTGGGTAATGCATGCCGACATGGATGCCGCCCGCGAGTCGACCGTGGTGAAGCGCATGGTCGAGCGGGCGGTCAAGAAGCATGCCCAGCTCGAGACCATGCTGGCGATGGCCGCCAAGATGATGGGCATGGATCCCCGGAAGGACCTCCACGACGTGACACTCTTCGGCCTCGACACCGAGAAGAAGAACGCGGTCATGATCGTCCGCGCTGACGCCAATCGGGCGTTTCTCGAGAAGATGGTGGAGAAGGCCCGCGATCACGAGACGATGAAGCACCGCGACTACACGCTTCACCAGTGGAAGCGCCAGGGCAAGAAGGGGCGGGGCGGCGACACGGTCGTCGGCAGCTTCCATCGCGATGACGTGATGGTCTTCGCTCGTTCCGCCGACCGAGTGCAGATGGCCCTCGACGTGCTCGACGGGAAGGCCGACTCGGCCGACGGCGAGGGGCCACTGGCGGGTCGCACCCGGCCAGGTTCGATCCTCGTGGCCAGGGCCGCCAAGGTCGATCCCGACACGAAGTGCCCGGTGCTTCGCCAGGGCGAGGGCTATCGCGTGGCGATGGGCGAGAGCGAGGGACGGTCGTTCTACCGGGCCCGGCTTGAGATGGAGTCGGCGGAGGCGGCCACGCTCGCCGAGAGCGTGGCCGACGGGTTCGCCGCCACCGCCGTGCTCGGCCTCGGCAAGGACAAGGGTGTGATGAAGCTGATCGAGGGGCTCGAGACGATGACCGAGGGCCGCACCTGCATGATCACCTGGGAAGCCGACGCCGACGATGTCTGGGTGGTGGCCGAGGCGATGGCCGAGAAGGTCGAGGCCAAGATGGCGGCCCGCCGGAAGCAGTGGGGCGAACGACACCCGGAGGGCGACTGCGAGCAGGGCGGCTGTCCGATGGAGGGCAGGGGAGGGACGGAGAAGAACGATCAGCGGCGGCCGTTCCGGGACGACGAGTTTTGACGCAGGATGAGCTGGACCGACGGCGGCAGCGCGGCGGGCGTGCGGGCGCTCGCATAGACTTCGGGTCGGGCGAGCAGGTGTCGGCGGTGGCCGGGGAGAAGCCAACGGTGCCCAGCACATCCGGCGATGACGAGGTGCACCTGCCGCGGCAGGCAGCGGCCGGCTGCATTGCGAGCTTCGAGTCGCTTGCCCGGCGACATCAGGTCTCCGTGCTGCAGTATGTGCGGCACCTCGTCCGCCACGGCGGTGATGCGGAAGACATAGTCCAGGAGTCCCTGGTGCGGGCGTGGCGCCGGATCGGCACCTATGACCCGCGGTGGGCATTCTCCACCTGGCTCTTCGCCATCGCCCGCCGCAGCTGGCTCAACCAGGTGCGGTCGACACGGCGCCGCCGCCGGCGGGAATCGACGGCCGCGGTCGATCCAATCATGGCACACGGCCCGGCGGCAGTCGCGATCGCCACCGAGCGGGCGACGCGGCTCTGGGACGTCGCCGCCGCGGAGCTGTCGGAGCCGGAGTTTTCTGCGGTCTGGCTGCGGTACGTCGAAGACCGATCGATCGCCGAGATCGCCAGCGTGCTCGCGAGGCCACGGGCCACCGTGAAGGTCATCCTGTTTCGAGCCCGTCGCCGGCTGGAGCCCCTGGTTCGCGACCTTGTCGCCTGGAGTGACTGACATGCCTCGACCCGAACAGGCCCGTCGCGACGAGGGGCGTGCCAACGGCAGCCTCGCCAGCGTCCTCAGGCGGGAGGCGGTGGCCGACCGCCCGGCCTTCTCGGAGCCGCTCCACGATCGGATCATGCGTCGCGTCACGACGGCCAGGTGGAGCCGCCCCGGCCCGAAACCGGTACTGGAGCCGCCGCCGGCGCGGCGGTTGGGCGATGTGATCGCCGCGGCGGTGTCGGCGGCCGCGGTCGTGGTCGCGCTGCTCATGACCGCGTCGCCAGACGGGGGCGGTGCGTCGCGAGGCATGCGTGCGACGGTGCCGACGCCGATCGACGGCACGCGGGCAGCCGAGTCGCCGTCGGCCGCGGTGACCGCCAGCGGGGACGTCCTGCCCACCATCGATCGCCTGCCGACGCTGGAGGAGATCGAGGAGAGCGTGAACCACGGCGTCGCCTCGCTGGCCGCGTCGCTCTTCGAGGTGCCCGACTGGACCGCGCTGGCGGAACTCGACATCACTGCCGGCCTTGAGGCCACGGCCGTTCCCTGAACGGCCGTGGCCGCCCTCGTGCGCCGAATCGCCGCCACGGACTACAATACTGGAGGTAGCTGTGGAGGAATCAGCGGCCGATGAAGTCGCGAGGACCGGGTGCATGGCTCGTGTCGGCGGTGGCCGCTGCCGCCGGGATCGCGGTCGGCGCATGCGGCGCCGCCCTGCAGGCGACGCTCACGCCCTGGCGGATTGGCGACCTCGCCCCCGTGTTGCGGGCGATTCCGCCCGACGCCCCGCGAGTGGAAGTGGCCGAGCCCCGGCACGAGTTCGGCACGATGGGCATGGGCACGGGCAAGAGCCATCGCTTCGAGATTCGCAACACCGGCGGTGGACCGCTCACGCTCACCCGTGGCGGCACGAGTTGCTCGTGCACGCTCAGCCAGTTCGAGTCGGCGGGGTCCGAGGCGGCCGACAGCAAGCAGGTGGTGCCCGTCGGCGAGAGCGCGTTTGTCACGCTGACCTGGACGGGCAAGCCGCCGGGCGGCTTCATCCGGCAGCATGCGACGATCCTCACCGATGACCCGCGGCGGCCCGAGGTGTCGTTGGTGGTCGAGGGCATGGTCGTGCCCACCTGGCGGGCCGACCCCTCGCCGATCGTCCTGCCCCGCATCAACGCCTCCTCGAAACAGCGGGCCTCGACCACCGTCTTCACCTACGGCGCGCAGCCGCCCCGTGTGAAGGGGCTGACGATCGACCACCCCCAGGCTCCCCGCTTTTTCTCGCTTGCCTCGGCACCCCTGGCCGCCGAGCAGATCGCGGCCGAGCCGGGGGCCACCGGAGGCTTCCGAATCGATGTCGACGTCGAGCCCGGATTGCCCTTCGGCCGCCTGCGGCAGACGATCACGACGATGTTTGAGATCCCCGAGGAGGTGACCGCGGAAATCACGATCGAAGGAGCCGTAGGGGGTGATCTTGTGCTCGTCGGAGCAGGATGGGATTCCTCCCGCCAGACGCTCGAACTTGGAAACGTCTCCTCCCGCGTTGGCATGAAGACACGTATTTTTCTCTCGGCCCGCGGGCCACACCGGGAGTCGGTGCGACCGACCGTGGAGGAGAGGGTGCCCGAGTCGCTGGAGGTGACCGTCGGCGAGGGCTCGGCCGTGGGGTCGGGTGCGGTGATGCGTTTTCCGATCGACATCGTGATCCCGGCGGGCAGCCGGCCGGCCAACCATGTCTGCTCCCAAGAGGTGCCGGCCGGCCGGATCGTGTTGGCCACCGGCCACCCGGATGAGCCCCGCCTGTCGATCCCGGTCTGCGTCGTCATCGGCCCCTGAGGCCGTCTCGGAGAACAACGCCTGATGAAACGCCTCCGCTCCCTCCTCGCGACCGTCACCTGGTGCGTCGTGGCCGTCGCGGCGGCCGGCACGCCGGACCGCGGGCCCGGCGTGGCTGACACGGTCGTCGTGACCTTCCAGGAACGCAACGGGCCATTGTTCGTCGACTGGCCCAAACCCAAGGTCGTGCTGGCCATCACGGGCGAACTCGACGGCTACATCGAGCCCTGCGGCTGCACCGGCAAGGAAAACCAGAAGGGTGGCCTGAGCCGCCGCCAGAACTTCCTGAAGGCGATGCAGGCCGCCGGCTGGCCGGTCGTGGCGGTCGATCTCGGCGGTCAGGTGAAGCGGTTCGGCAAGCAGACGGAGGCGAAGTTCCAGTCGATCGTGGACGGTCTCCGCGGCATGCGCTACGCGGCGGTGGGCTTCGGCCCCGCCGATCTGCGGCTGCCGTCCGAGGAACTCGTGGCCGCCGTGGCGCCGATCGGCGATCAGCCCACGCCCTACCTGAGCGCTAACGTGGGCCTGCTTGGCCTCGATGCCAACATCACGCCCCGCTTTCGCGTCGTGGAGGCGGGCGGCCTGAAAATCGGGATCACGACCGTGCTCGGCGACGAGGAGGCGGCGAAGATCCGCAACGACGACATCGAGGTGGTGCCGGCGGAGAAGGCCCTGGTGCCGGTGGCCGCCGAACTCGCCAAGGTCGGCTGCGACCATCAGCTGCTGCTCGCCTGGGCCAAGCCGGAGGAGGCCAAGGCGTTGGCGGCGAAGTTCAGGCAGTTCGACATCGTGGCGGCAGCCGGCGGTGCGGACGAGCCTCCCCGCGAACTGCCCGTCCTGCCAGGCGGAGCGCAGCTCGTCGAGCTGGGGCACAAGGGGATGTTTGCCGTCGTGATCGGTTTTTTCGACGACGGGTCGACACCCGTCAGGTCGCAACGCGTGCCGCTCGACGCCCGGTGGGGCGAGGCCGACGACATGATCGCACTGCTGGCCACCTACCAGCAGAAGCTCGAGACCCTCGGCCTCGACGGGCTCGGCCTGGTGCCGATCCGGCATCCTTCGGGCCGCCGGTTCGCCGGCAGTGCCGCCTGTCAGGAGTGCCATGCGGAGGCGTACGAGGTGTGGGCCGGATCGGGGCACGCGAAGGCGCTCACGACGCTCTCCGATGCGCGGCCGCGACGCGATGCCGACCCGGAGTGCCTCTCCTGTCACGTGGTGGGGTGGGCGCCGCAGCGATTCGAGCCCTTTGAGGGGGGCTTCACCGGCATGGTCAAGACGCCGCACCTGGCCCACCAGGGGTGCGAGAATTGTCACGGTCCGGCCGCCGCCCACACGGCAGTGGAGCGGGGCGACGTGCGGGCGACCGAGGTGGAACGCGACCGGCTGCGGGCGGAAGTCGCGATCTCGCTCGACACCCCGGAGGCCAAGGAAAAGGTCGTGAACAACTGCCTGGAGTGTCACGACCTCGACAACAGCCCGCAGTTCGACTTCGACGAATACTGGCCGTCGGTGACGCACTGATGACACGCGACGGCTCGGCATCCTGCCGACCGTCGCTTGGCCGGCCTCCGCTTCAGGACAGTGCGGCCAGCGCGGCGTCGGGGATGTTGAAGTTGGCCGCCACGCTCTGCACGTCGTCGTGGTCGTCGAGTCGCTCCATCAGGCTGAGCACCTTGCGGGCCGTGTCAACGTCCTCGACGTCGACCGTGGTGGTGGGAATCCGCACGATCTCTTTCGACTCCGGAGCCATCCCGGCGGCCTCGAGGGCCTGCACGACGCCGGTCATGGCGGCTGGGTCGCAGGTCACCTCCCACAGGTCGTCGCTGCCCTTCACATCGTCGGCACCGGCCTCGAGCGCGATCTCCATGATGCGGTCCTCGCCGCAGGCCTTCCGCGGCAGCCGCACGACACCCTTTCGCTCGAACAGGTAGGCCACGCAGCCGCTGCCGCCGAGCTTACCGTCACACATCTCGAAGATCTTGCGGATCTCGGGCGCGGTGCGGTTCTTGTTGTCGGTAAGGATCTCGCACATCACGGCCACGCCTCCTGCGGCGTAGCCCTCGTAGATCGACTCCTCGAGGTTGCCCCCCTTGAGTTCGCCCGTGCCGGTCTTGATCGCCCGCTGGATGTTGTCCTTGGGCATGCTCACGGCCTTGGCCGCATCGATCGCATAGCGGAGCCGGAGGTTCGCGTCAGGGTCGCCGCTGCCATGCTTGGCCGCGACGATGATCGCCTTGGCGAGCTTGCTCCAGAGCTTGCCCCGCTTCGCATCCACCACCGCCTTCTTGCGGGCGATGTTGGCCCAGTGAGAATGTCCGGCCACGATTGATCCTCCAGGTGGGCGTGCCGCCGCGACGGTCCGACGTCAGCGTGGCTTCCGCTTGGACAGCTGCGCGGAGTGCTTCGCGACGGGTTTGCCCTGGGCCTTCGGCAGCGGAGCCGGCTTCTTGGCTGGAGACGGAGGGGGCGGGGGCGGCGGAGCCGGTGGCTTGATCAACAGCGGCTTGACCACGAACGGCTTGGGTCCGCTCTTCCCCTTGCCGTCACTGGGCTTCTTCGGTCCCGAGCCGGGAGGTGGCATCGGCGTCTTGCCCGCCGGCCGGGCTGCTGCCTGCGGTCCGGCTGGACGCAACTCCTCCGCCGCGGCCCGGGCGTCGGCCTCGGCCTTGAGCCCGGCCTTGTCGGTGACGACAGGAGGCACCGGTTCGGCCAGCTTCTCGCCCCGCTTCGGAAACCGCTCCTTGGCCGCGGCGGGGTTGACCGCCTGCACCACCTTGTGGACGGTCGTGCTGTGGAGGTTGGTGAGCACTTCGTTGCCGAACTGGTGCAAGAGCGAACTGAACTCGGGGCCCGCCTTCTTGCTGATCACCCGCTCCAGGCCCGGCACCTTGCCCGAGTCGTATTCCTGCTGCGTGATGATGCCGCACAGCCAGAGCCCGGCCAACGCTCCCTTGTCGAGCGGGATCATGTGGCCGCCGAGGCCCGTCGAGGCGACGTGTTGCACGACATAGGCGGGCACCCCGTGCAGGCCCCCGAGCACCTTAAGGCCGTGGGCGATCGAATGCTTCCGGGCGTGCTCGAGCGAGAACGTGTAGGTCGACTCGAACACGCCCTGGAGCGCGCGTCGCAGCGACAGGGCGGCACGACCGGGATCGGGTAGGTCATGGAGGGTCTCGGCGAGTTCCGCCACGGTGGTGACCCGCACCTCGTTGAGGTCGCTGTAGGTCTCGAGCAGCCGCTTGTAGGCGCGGGCGGCCGCATCCGCGGGGGCGTTCTCCAGGCAGCAGGCATAGAGGACCTGGTGGAGCATGTCCGGCGGGGTCTCGGTCGCGAACGGCTTGTAGGCGGTCTTGAGCGCCTTGTAGAGCTTGGGCAGCAACTGGCCGCGGGGAGGGATCTTCTCCGGTGGCCGCGGCGGCGGGGCCGGGGCGGGCTTCACGGCGACGACGGCCTTGGCCGCCGGCTTGACGACCGGGGCCGGTTTGGCGGCAGTTGTCTTGGCTGCGGGCGGCTTCGCCGCGGCGACGGCCGGCTTTCCGGCCACTGGCTTCGCCTTCCCGACCGGCTTGGCGGCCGGGATCGGCTTGGCGGGCTTGGCCGCTTTGGACAGCTTGGGGGCCTGTTTGGCGGCCGGTTTTGGGGAGGCCTTCTTGGCGGGGCGCTTGCGATCGGTCATGCGTG
>VGYP01000018.1 GCA_016872955.1 Planctomycetota bacterium | reverse complement strand
CCCGACGCTCGTGATCGACCCCAAGGGCGACCTCGCCAACGTCCTGCTCAGCTTCCCCGATCTCGCGCCGGCCGATTTCCTCCCCTGGGTCGATCCCGAAGCCGCCAAGCGGGACGACGTCACCGTCGACGAGCTGGCCGCGCGGACGGCCGCCGCATGGTCGAAGGGCCTGGCCGCCTCCGGCCAGTCGGGCGACCGCATCCGCCGCCTTCGCGAGGCCGCCGAGATGGCCGTCTACACGCCGGGCAGTCGGGCGGGCCGTCCACTGGCGATGCTCGGCAGCCTCGAAGCCCCGGCGGCCGCCGTGCTCGCCGACCCGGAGGCCCGCCGGGAGCGGATCGAGTCGTTGGTCTCCGGCATCCTGGCCCTGGTGGGCATCGACGCGGAGCCCGGCACGAGCCGCGATCATGTGCTGCTCTCAGCGATCGTCGAGAACCTCTGGCAGACGGGCCGTACGGTCGACTTCGGCACCCTCGTCCGCACCATCCCGACGCCGCCGATTGACCGGGTGGGGTTCCTTGATCTCGAAACCTTCTACCCCGCCGGCGACCGCTTCCAACTCGCCACGCGACTCAACACCGTGGCCGCCGCGCCGGGCTTCGAGGCCTGGCTCGAGGGCGAGCCGCTCGACGTCGGCCGCCTGCTCTGGACGCCGGCGGGCAAGCCCCGCGTGGCCATCGTCTCGATCGCCCACCTCGCCGAGGCCCAGCGGATGGCCTTCGTCACGCTGCTCGCGGGCCAGACCGTCTCCTGGATGCGGTCGCAGGCCGGCACCTCGTCGCTCAAGGCGATGTTTCTCATGGACGAGGTCTTCGGCTACGTGCCGCCCGTCTCCAACCCGCCGAGCAAGGCACCGATCCTGACGCTCCTCAAGCAGGCCCGTGCCTACCGCCTGGGCGTGGTGCTGGCCACGCAGAACCCGGTCGATCTCGACTACAAGGGACTCTCGAACGCCGGCCTCTGGTTCCTGGGCCGGCTGCAGACCGCCCGCGACAAGGCCCGCGTGCTCGACGGCCTCGAGGGGGCGGCCGCCTCGGCGGGAGGTGCGTTCGAGCGCGGCCGTCTCGACCGCCTGCCCTCCGGCCTCGAGCAGCGCCGGTTCCTGATGCATTCCGTCCACGGCGAGGAAGAGACGCTTTTCCAGACCCGCTGGACGATGTCGTACCTCCGCGGGCCGCTCCTGCGGGAGGAGATCCGGCGGCTGACGGCCGACGACGCGGCCGCCGTGGCCGAGCCTCGGCCCCGGGCCGAGGCCGACGACACCGCAGCGTTCCACGGTGGCCCCCGGCCGATCCTGCCGCCGGGCGTCTGCGAGGTCTTCTTTCCGCCGTCTCGTCCGTTGCCGGCTGACGCGAGCGTCCACTACGAGCCGCACATCCTCGGCCGCGCGATCGTCCGCTACTCGCTCACTGGCGCCGGCGTGGAGGAGCATCGCGAGACGTTCTGCCTCGCCCCGGCCGGCGAGTCGCTCGGCGAGTCCGCCTGGAAGGCGGCCGTCGTGGACGAGGTCTCTCGGCCGGAAGAGGACGAGGGGGCTTTCCGCAGCCGCCTCGCCCATCGTGTCCGTGAACGGCGAGATGCCGAGATGGAGCGGGTCCGCAGCCGCGAGGCCGCCAAGCTCGCCACGCTCGCCGAACGGATCGAGCGGGCCCGGCAGAAGGTCGAGAAGGAGAAGGCCGAGGCCCAGAACCAGTCGCTGCAGACCTACGTCTCGATCGGCTCGGCCGTGCTGGGCTCGCTGTTCGGCCGCAAGAAGATCAACGCCTCCACGATCGGCAAGGCGGCCACGTCCATGCGGTCGGCCAGCCGGGCGGCACGGCAGCAGGCCGACGTCGCCCACGCCGCCGAGAGCCTGGCGAGCCTCGAGGAACGGCACCGGCAGCTGGAAGAGGAGATCGAGACGCAACTGGAACGGATCCGACTTGACTCCGCACCGGAGCGGATCACGCTCGAGAAGCTCGAGATTCCGGCCCGCAAGACCGGCACCACGGTCGAGGACGTGGTCCTCGCCTGGGTGCCGAGCCGCGGTCGGTGACCCGCCGCGCCCAGGACCCCCGCCCCACCCGCCGCCATGCCCCGCCAGATCGTCCTCGTCGACTGCCCCGATGCCGTCGGGCTGATCCACCGGATCACCGGTGTGCTGGGCGCTCGCCGGCTCAATATCGAGACCAACCAGGAGTTCGTCGACGCGGAGACGCGGCACTTCTTCTTCCGGGCCGAGGTGACGGCGGCCGACAGCCCCGTGGTCGACGGTGAGCTCGGTGCCGCGCTCCTGGCGGACCTGCCGGACGGGTCGCGGGTCCGCGTTGTCCGCGACGAGCGGCGGCCGATCGTCGTGCTCGCCAGCCGTGAGCCGCACTGCCTCGGCGAGCTGCTCCTGCTCGACGCCGTCGGCGAACTGCCGGGGCGGATCGTGGGCGTGGCGAGCAACCACGACCTGCTCCGTGGGCTGGTGGAGCGGTTTGGCGTCCCCTTCGCCCACGTGCCCCACGAGGGCCTTGATCGTGTCGCCCATGAGCGGGCCATCACCGCCGCGATCGATGCGCACGCGCCCGCCCTGGTCGTGCTGGCCCGCTACATGCGGATCTTGTCGCCGCCGTTCGTCGACCGCTACGCCGGGAGGATGATCAACATCCACCACTCGTTCCTGCCGGCCTTCGCCGGGGCCGCGGCGTATCGCCAGGCCTTCGAGCGGGGCGTAAAGTTGATCGGCGCCACAGCTCACTTCGTGACGGCCGACCTCGACGACGGTCCGATCGTCGCCCAGGACGTGATCCCCGTCGACCACACCTTCACTCCGGAACGCATGGCCCGGGCCGGCAGCGACGTCGAGAAACTGGTGCTCGCGCGGGCGGTGCGGCTGGTGCTCGAGGAGCGGGTGTTCGTGCACGGCCGGCGCACGGTCGTGATGCGCTGAGGCTGCCGCTGCCCCGTGACCGGCTCAGTCCCGGAGCCGTCGCCACAGCGCGTCGATCGCCTGGGCCCGCAGCCGCGACATGGTGCCCTCGTGGACGCCCAACACATGGGCAATCGTCGCCTGACTCTTGCCCTCGAGCAGCACGCCTGCCACGACCCGACGGAGTTCCAGCCGCACCGCCGCGACAAGCGCCGCGAACACGGTGTCGTCGGCGGTCCCTTGCCCGTCGACGAGCAAGGCAACCACCGGCGGGAGCGAGTCGCGTCCCATCCCGGCTAGCAGCGACGGGGTCAGGGCTGCGACGGCCCGGACCGCTGGCGGGGGGACAGCGATATGGCTGGCGGCTGGACGCGAACGCCCTGGCCGCCCCAACGATCCCCGCCGAACCGCTCACGATCCTGGAACTGGCCGCCGTCACGATCGGCCGGGAACTGTTGCGGGCCTTCGAGGGCACGGTCCTCTGAACCGGGATCGAGGGCCTGTGGGCCAAACTCGAGCGGGACCTGCCGGCCGATTTCCTGGCCAACGCGTCGGAAGCCCTCCAGGTTACGACGTCGCCAAGCCCGACTCGGCCCGCTACGCGACCCGGCCGCGGATGCTCTCCACCTTGAGTTCCGCGATCAGTGACTGCCGGGAGATCGCGGTCGAGCTTCCGGCAACCGGCGAGGCGCCGCCCGTCCGCCGCCGGCTGCGGCCGGTGACGCTGATCGTCGACCCGCCCCAGATTCGACTGGCTGCCTGGGAGGTGGGCCGGAGCGGCGCAGCGTCCTCGACCGCCCCGCCCGTTCTCATCAACCTCGACGACATCGCCAAGGTCAAGACGCTCGACACGACCCTCACGCCCCTGGCGTGGGTGCCCCAGGCCGTCGACCTGGCGTGACCGGTCAGTCGGCGTCGCGGACGTACTTGTGGCACTGCACGCACTTGAGCGTGACGTCCGCCCAGGCCAGCGCCGCACCATCGAGGTTCTTCTCGCGGGCGACCTTCTGGAGTGCGTCGCACGAGCGACAAAACTCGGCGCTCTGGCCGACGTAGTCCTCGGTCTGCGGCACCTGCCAGTTAGAGTCGAGGCTCGCCAGGGAGAGTTCCTGGGCCGACCGAGCGATCATCTCATAGTCCGCGACCGCGAGGCCCTCGAGCTCGTGGTCGAGTTTGGCCCGCATCAAGGCCGCCACCTTGTCGGCCCCATGATCACCGGGTCGGCACGATCGATCGACGACATGGCCAGGGTCCTCCGTGGATCGGGTGCCGACGATCGCGCCCGCGGGTGATCACGACCGCGGGCGATTGTTCCGGTGGCCGATGCCACCGGGCCACCCTGGCGGCGGCCCGGGCCGCGACGTGGACGGCGGACAGGGAAGGATAGTTCCTGCGGCCGGACGGAGAACGCTATAACGAACGCCGCTGCGGCCGATTCCCGCTTTCCACCGGTGCCACCCCCATGCGATCCAGTCTTTCGTCCCGCCGACCGGCGATCCCGTTCGCCGGCCTCGTCCTTTGCCTGTTCGCGTTTCCGGCGGCCGCCCAGCAGGTCGCGGTCGAGGAGTTCGCGCTCGCCAACGGGATGCGTTTTCTGCTCGTGCCGCGGAGCGACCAGCCCAACCTCGTGGCGGCCGGCTGGGTGGCTCGCGTCGGCAGCGTCGACGAACGGCCCGGGATCACGGGCATCAGCCACTTCTTCGAGCACATGATGTTCAAGGGCACCGACACGATCGGCACCCGCGACCCGTCCAAGGACGCCCGCTTCCGGGCCGAGCAGAAGGCGATCCGTGACGAGATCAACCGGCTCGTCTGGACGAAGCAATACGAGCGGTTCTTCAAGGGGGAGATCGACGACCCCTGGGATCCGGTCAACGACACGCAGCACCTCCGCGTCCTGCGGGGTCGGCTCGATGAACTCATCAAGGCGCAGCAGGGCCGCGGCCCCGGCGGTGAGCCGGCCGGCACGATCGTCAAGGACGAGTTCGACCTGGTCTACACGCGGGCCGGCGGCACCGGGATGAACGCCTTCACGAGCTACGACCTGACCTGCTACTTCATCACGGTGCCGTCCAACAAGCTCGAACTCTGGGCCTGGATGGAGAGCGACCGGCTCCACGACAGCGTGTTTCGCGAGTTCTACTCGGAGCGGGACGTGGTCCACGAGGAGCGGCGGCTGCGGACCGAGAGCACGCCCACGGGCAAGTTCGAGGAGCAGTTCGACGCCATGTTCTGGGCCTCGAGCGGCTATTCCTGGCCGGTGATCGGCTGGCCGAGCGACCTCAACAGCTACACCTTCGATCAGGCGCAGGACTACTGGAATGTCTACTACCGGCCGGGCAACCTGTTCGGCATCCTCGTCGGCGACTTCGATCCGGCCCAGGCCAAGACGCTGATCGAAAAGTACTTCTCGCGGCTCAAGCCGGGCAAGCGGCCGCCGCCTCCGGTGGTCACGCTCGAGGTCGGCCAGCTGGCCGAGCAACGCATGATCGCGACGGGCGACTTCCCGCCGGCCGTCGAGGTCCGTTACCACACGGTGCCGGCGGGTCACGCCGACAGCTACCCGCTCGACATGCTCGCGGAGATCCTCAACGAGCGGACGGGGCGGCTGTACGCCGGACTCGTGGAGGGCCGCGGCCTCGCGGCGACCGCGATCGCCGCCTCCGACACCCGCAAGTACGCTGGGCTCTTCTCCATCGCCGCCCAGACCCGTGGCGAGGCGACGCCGGAGCAGCTGGAGGCCGCCTGGTACGAGGAGCTCGCCCGCCTGCAGGCCGCCAAGGTGCCCGAGCGGGAGCTCCGCAAGGTCAAGAACCGCGTTGCCGCCGACAACTACCGCAAGCTCGAGAGCAACATGTCGCTGTTCGTGCAGCTGGCCTTGAGCGAGGCCCTGCTCGACTGGCGGGAGATCAACGAGGCCCCCGCGAAGTACGAGGCCGTCACGGCGGCCGACATCCACCGTGTGGTGCGGAAGTATTTCGCGGCCACCAATCGCAGCGTGGCCATCTACCGCCGCCAGGCGGACTGAACCCGGGAACCATCCAGGCACCGTCGCATGCACCATCACACCCTCCTCCTCGTCGCCGGCCTGCTGGCGGGATTCGTCGCCCGGACCGCGGGAGCCCAGGAGCCGTCCGCCGCCACGCTCCCGGCGCGGCCCGAGGCGATCCGCTTCGCCCCGCTGGTCTATGTGCCGCCCAAGGCCGCCGACCACCGCCGCGTGCTGCCCGACGGCACGGTCGTGTACCTCGCGGCGTCGCACGAGTTCCCGCTC
This sequence comes from Planctomycetota bacterium, assembly GCA_016872955.1. Classification (GTDB taxonomy): domain Bacteria; phylum Planctomycetota; class Planctomycetia; order Pirellulales; family UBA1268; genus QWPN01. The sequence goes on along the minus strand of VGYP01000018.1, from coordinate 12,400 downwards.
ATCAATTTGGCGATCACGTTCAAGGGGGGCGGGTCGCTCGATCCGGCGGAGATGCCAGGACTGGCCTCCCTGACGGCGCAGCTGGTCCGCGAGGGGGGCACGCGGCGGCTGCCTCCGGCCGAGGTCGACGAGGCACTCGACTTCCTGGCGACCGACGTGGGCGTGGCGGCGGGCGACACCTTCACGACCGCCACCATGAACTGCCTGAAGAGTACCTTTGCCGAGAGCCTACCACTGTTTCTCTCGATGCTCCGCGAGCCCCGCTTCGACGCCGGCCGACTGGAGACGACCAAGGCCCGCCTGCTCGCCGACCTCGCCCAGCGCAACGACGACGCCAGCTCGATCCTGGGACGCGAGTGGAAGCGGCTGATGTTCGGCGCAGACCACTTCGAGGCCGCGGAGCCGACGGAGGCGAGCGTGACCACCGTCACGGCCGAGCGGCTGGCCGACATGCACCGCCGCATCTTCCACCCGGGCAACCTCATCATCGCCGTGGCGGGCGACTTCGAGGAGCAGGCCATGCTCGCCGTGCTCGAGAAGGCCCTGGCCGGCTGGGAGCGGGGGCCCGTCGCCACCGGGCCTGCCGCGTCAACCGCCATGCCGTCCCCGGGCCTCTACCACGTGCCCAAGAAGATCCCGCAGGGAAAGGTGCAGCTGGGCTGCCGGGCGATCGATCGGGACGACCCCGATACGATCCCGATGCTGGTGCTCAACGAGCTTCTCGGCGGCGGCGGATTCACGAGCCGGCTGATGCAGAAGATCCGCAGCAACGAGGGACTCGCCTACTCGGTTCGGTCAATGCTCCAGCCCCGGGTCGACTACCCGGGTGACTTCAAGGCGGGCTTTGAGAGCAAGAATGCCACGGTCGCCCTGGCCACGAAGATCGTCCTCGACGAGATCCGTCGGCTCCGCGAGGAGCCGGTCCCGGAAGAGGAACTTGAGACGGCTCGGCGCGGGCTGATCGAGACCCTGCCCAGGCGATTCGAGAGCAAGCCCGCGATGCTGGGCGTGTTCGTCAACGACGAATGGACGAAGCGGCCCGAGGGGTTCTGGCAGGCCTTTCGCGACCGCGTGGAGAAGGTCACCCCCGCCGACATCCAGCGGGTGGCCCGCGAGCATCTCGACCCCGCCCAGCTGGCGATCCTCGTGGTGGGAGACTGGGACGAGATCGCTCCCGGCGACCTGGAGAAGCGGGCCAACATGCAGGAGTTCTTCGGCGGCAAAGTGACCCATCTGCCGCTCCGCGACCCGCTCACGCTCGCGCCCCTGCCGTAGCCGGGGCCAGCCGCTGGCTGGATCACGAGAGCCGCCGCAGGCCGGCGGCGGCACGGCGCTCGTTGAGGGCCGTCCAGGCGGCCTTTGATTTTCTGATGAGCCCGGCCAGTTGCGTCGCCGAGACACCCAGCGGCTCCGCCGCGGGGGTGACCCTCCAGCCCGACGCCTTGAGCCGGTCGAGGGCTTCCGCGAGCAGCGCCGGATAGTCGTCGTGGCTCGCTGCGATGATCAGGCGGCGGCCGCGGGTGCGGCACCGCCACAGCATCGTGGGCCCGTCGGCCTCCGGTGGCTGCCGGGTACCGATCGCGAGCGCGAGCCGCAGGCGGGCCAGCGCGACGCGGCGATTCTCGGCCAGGCTGCGGCGCTCCGCGGCCTCGGCGACGAGGCCGGTCGGCACGTGCGTGAGCACGACGGCGGTCTCGACCTTGTTGCGGTTTTGACCTCCGGGACCACTCCGTCGCGTGCGGGTCTCGCGACAGGCCGCGAGCAGGGCGGCGGCGGGTAGGGCGGCTAGGTGCATGGGGCGCGTGCGGGAGAAAACCGCGAGGAGTGTAGTTTCTCGCCGCAACCCGGGGCCGACACGGCCGTTGAAGCTGACGTCGGGTAAGGCCATCCACTCCGGGAGAACCGCCATGAAATGCCATTCTGGGTCGAGGCTCTGGAACACGACCGCGGCCGCGGCCGCGGTGGTCGCGGTCGTCGGGGTCGCGCTTGCCCAACCTCCGGGTGACCGTCCCCCGGGTGAAGGTCCTGCCGGCCCAGCCGACCGGCTCCGTGCGGCGCTCGACGCCAACGGTGATCAGGAACTCGATAACGGCGAACTCGACGGTGCCGGCAAGGCCCTGCGGTCCCTCGACCAGGACGGTGACGGCCGCATCAGCCGCGACGAGTTCCGCCCGCCGCTGCCGCCACGTCCGCCCCGGTTCGACGACGGTGGCCCACAGGGGCGGCCTCCCCGTGACGGCAGACCCGAAGGCCGCCGGCCCCGCGATGGCGGCCGGCCCGAGGGCCCGCCCGAGCGGCCGCGTCCTGCGCCCCCGGGATCGCCCGACGACGTCGACAGTCCGCGGGGACGAGGGCCGGGGTCAGGCCCATCGCCAGAGCGGTTCGTGACGCGGGCATTGTCCTTCGATGCCGACGGCGACGGTAAACTCGATCGCAGCGAGTTGGCCTCGTTCGCGGCGGAGGCCGTGGCGCGGATGCGTGGGGCCGGCGAGCGAGGCCGCGGTGACGGTCCGCGGTGGGGACCGCCCGATGCGGCAGCCGCTGGCGACCGCTCCCGCCCACCCGAGTGACCGCCGCGGCGTGGGGTATGCTCGTCGGCGATGCCCTCCCTCGCTTCGCCGCTGCCCGCCCGTCCCGCCGAGGCGCATGCCCTCGCCGTCGCCGCGACCCTGCCCGGCATCCGGATCGTCTGCACGACGCTCGGCCGCGGACAGGCCGCCGCCGAACTCGCCCGCAGCCGGCCCGACGCCACCGTCGCCTGCTGGTTTCTCGACCTCCATCAGCGGGACGCCGCGGCGGCCAGCTGGGGGGCGGCGGCGACCGCCAACCTCTCGGCACCCTGCACGGCCGACATCCCCGCCGGCCCGTATGACCTGGCCGTCGTGCCGGTGTCGCGCGGGGGCGAGGCTGAACTCACCCGCGACGTCCTCCAGCAGGTGATCGACGCCCTCGTCGTCGGGGGCTGGCTCGTGGCAACGGTCGACAACCCCCGCGACAGCTGGTTGCGGGAGCAGCTCGCCGAGGGGGGCGAGACCGTCCGCGTGCGGCCCGCGGAGGATGGCGGCCACACCGTCGCCTACCTGGTGCAGAAGACGCGACCGCTCGCCAAACACCGCAACTTCTCCTGCCGATTCAAGTTTCGTGACCGCGACCGGCTGCTCGAAGCCGTGACGTGTCCGGGCGTCTTCGCCCACCGGCGGATCGACCCCGGCGCCCGACACCTGCTCAACGCCGTCGACGTGGCGCCCGACACGCGGGTGCTCGACATCGGCTGCGGCAGCGGCTGCGTGGCGTTGGGGATCGCGGCCCGTGACCCGAGCGTCGTGGTACATGCCTTCGACTCGGCCGCGCGGGCAGTCGAGTGCACGCGCCGGGGCGTCACGCTCAATGGGCTGGCGAACGTATCGGTCGCCCTGGAGGCAGAGGGTCGGGTGCCTGACCGGGGCAGCTGGGATCTGGCGTTGGCAAACCCACCCTACTACGGCGACTTCATGATCGCGGAGCGGCTCGTCGAGGCGGCCCGACTCGCGTTGGCCCCGGGCGGCACGCTGTTGGTGGTGACCAAGCAGCCGACCTGGTACGGCGAGCACCTGCCGCGGATGTGGACCAACGTAGCCCAAGAACTGGTGAAGGGCTACCACCTCATCGAAGCCGTCCGGCCGTCGTGAGCGGCGATCGGCGGGCCGAGCCGCGGTCCCGCGGTGGCCCTGCTCAGGCCACCCGGGCGATCACGCACTTGAGGTATTCACCCTCCAGGCAGCTCACGCTGACGGGATGGTCGGCGGCGGCACCACGCACCTCCAGCAGTTGGATCATACGGCCGGCCCGCGCGGCTACGCCCGAGAGCATGGCCAGGAAATCCTCGCGGCCGACGGACCCCGAGCAGGAACAGGTGACGAGGATTCCGCCCGGCTCGAGCAGGTCGCAGGCCACGCGGTTGATGCGGTGGTAGGCCCGCAGGGCGTCGTCGAGTGTGGCGCGGCTGCGGGCGAACTTGGGCGGGTCGAGCACGACCATGCCGAACCTCTCGCCGGCCGCTGCCAGGGCGTCGAGCTTCTCGAAGGCGTCGGCCGTCTCGACGGTGATGTTGGTGGCGGCGTTGAGTTCGGCATTGGCCGTGGCCATCGCCGTGGCCCGGCTGCTGGTATCGACTGCCAGGACGCTGCGGGCTCCCCCTGCCACGCCGCAGGCCAAGGCGAAGCCGCCCGAATAGCAGAACACGTCGAGCACGCGGCGGCCGCGGGCGCGGGCGGCCGCGGCTCGGCGATTGTCCCGCTGGTCGAGATAGAAGCCCGTCTTTTGGCCTTCGGCGAGATCGACGCCGAACTTCAGTCCCTGCTCCTCGACGAACACCGGCCCCGCCGGCGGTTGGCCGCGGATCACCCGGTCAGGCAGATGCAGCCCCTCGAGCTTCGACAGGCCTCGCTCGGCGCCGCGCAGCAGGATGCCGCGGGGGGCGACGAGCGTCTGGAGCATGTCACAGATCGACTCCAGCCGCCGCTCCATCGCCAAGGCCGTCACCTGCACGGCGAGATAGTCGCCGTAGCGATCGACGATCAGGCCCGAGAGGTCGTCACCTTCGCTGTTCACCAGCCGGTAGCCGCCCGTTCGCCCGTCCAGCCCGAGCGACCGCCGCAAGGCGAACGCCGCCTCCAGCCGGCCGCGCCACACCGCGTCGTCGAGCGGCAGGGCCGCGTCGAAGGCGTAGAGCCGCAGGCGGATGCGACTGCGGGAGTTCCATAGCCCGCGAGCCACGAACATCCCGTCGTGGGTGACCAGTTCGGCCACGTCACCGTCGGCCGGCTGGCCATCGACGTGGTCGATGGCCGAGTCGAGCACCCAGGGGTGCCGGCCGAAGAAGGGACGGGCCCGCCGGGGCTTGAGCACCACCGTGGCCGTCGGCAGCCCGTCAGGCATGCACGACCTGCTTCGCCTGGCCTGGGGCGAAATGGGGTGCCGGCAGCTCGTCGCTGCCGGGATCGGTCTTCACCCGACGGCTCGCATCCCGCCGCGTCCGACGGGCGTTGTTGCGGAGCACGCTGGCCGCGAACACGCCTCCCAGCGGTCCGGAGAGCAGGGCCGGCAGGAAGACGAGGTTGCCGACCAGGGCGATCGTCAGCATCGAGAGCATCATGTAGCCGAATCGCTGCGTCGGCCCAAACGGCGACAGCGAAAAGACCGACAGTCCGATCCCGATCACGCCCCAGCTCTGGTACATCGCCCGCGCGCAACCCTTGTAGGCCAGCATCGTGGCCTGCTTGCGGTCGAGCCCGTCGGAGATGCCGCGGCGAAACCAGAGCATGAAGTGAACGACGTCGTCGACGGTCACGCCGAGCGCCACGCTGGGCGCCATCACGGTGCCGATGTCGATCAGGAGCGAGCCGGTCCCCAACGACTTCAAGACCGCGTTGCCCCATCCCATGCCGCCGAAGACGCAGATCGCCGGGAAGGCGGCCGGCACCAGGAGCACGAGCCCCGCCGAGGCCGCCCGGCAGAGCACGATCATGACCGCGACGATGATCAGGAAGTCCCAGACGAAGCCGACCTGGAGTCCCGACAACAGCGAGTGCTGGGCCTTGTAGACCAACGGCACGAGGCCCGTGAAGTCGATCGCCACGCCCTTGACGCCCTGCCCATCCAGCCGCTCGAGGAGCGGCGCGATCTCCTTCTGCAGATCGGCCTTGAACAGGGCGTAGTCGACCTCCTGCACCGCGCTGACCCGCGCGCTGATCCGCCAGAGTTCCTCCTCGCGGGTCCGCGTCGGTACCGGCGGTGGCTCGGGTGGCGGCAACAGGCCAAGCTGCATCCCGAGGCTGGCAAGCAGATCGGGCTGCGGTGGCTCCGGCAAAGGGCCGATCGGCTCCGCGACCTCGGCCTTGCGGAGATAGTCGCCCGCCAGGAACTCCTCCCGGTGGCGGGCGAGCGCCCGGGCGAGCGCATCCTCACGGCGGGCATGGTTGAGGCCGAGGACGCGGCCGAAGACGCCACCGCCGGCGGGCACGTCGAGGCTGCGGCTGAACGTCACGGTCGACAGCGAGCTGCCCACCTCCTTCAGGCCGGCGATCTTGCGTTGCACGTTCTCGACCAGTTCCATCCGCTCCCGGAAGTCGAGGCTGCAGGCCTGGGTGTCGATCCGCACCAGGATTTCCATCGGCACCAGCGGCCCGAGGTGCTTCTCGAGCCACTGGTAATCGGTGCGGATCCGGGCCTTGGGGGAGAAGAGCCGCATCAGCTGCACGCTGCTCTCGACCCGCGTCATGCCGTAGCCCATGCCGGCCATCAGGAGCAGGCAGGCGGCCGCCGCCACCGCGTGGTGCTCGGTGATCCAATGCCCCGCCTTCCACCACGGGCTGTGCTCGATCGGCTGCCAGGAGCCGTCATCCTCCCCTGCCGTGGCCGCCGCCCCCAGTTTCAGCCTCGGCGGGAACAGCTCGAGCACCGACGGCATGAGCGTGACGATCACCAGAAAGCTGACGACCACGCCGAGCGCCGAGAAGATGCCGAACATCTTGATCGGCACCAGTTCGCTCACCGCCAGCGTGGCCAGACCGACAGCCGTCGTGCCCGTGGCCAGCGAGAGCGGCAGCAGCGCGTGGTGGACGGCGCGGCCGGCCGCCCCCTCGCGGACGCCCGTCTCGGCCAACTGATCGCGGTAGTAGTTGGCAAGGTGGATTGCGCCGCTGGTGGTGGCGACGTAGACGAGCGAGGGCATCGTCAGCAGGATCGCATCCACCGGATAACCCGAGTACCAGACGATCGCCAGGCTCGCGAGCATGCTGTAGACGCCCGAGGCGAGCACGATCGCGACCAGTGCCTTGCTCCGCAGGCTCCACCAACTCACCACCGACCCGACGACCAACGACAGTCCGAACAGGATCGTCACGCTCCGCTGGCCCGCATTGTCGATCGAGACGTTGTCGACAGGCGGGCCGCCCATGTGCAGGCTGGCCTCGGGGATGCCGCACTCCTTCGTGGCCACGTCGCGGATCTGGTCGATCGCGCCGTGCAGGTTGGCTCGGGCGACGTCGGAGAGCGTCAGCACCAGGCAGGTCTGCCGGGCGTCGAGGTCGTCCCCGGCCGAGCCGGCTTCGACACCCTCCGGGGCCCGGCCCACGAGCGCCCCGGTCAGCCGTCGGACCGCCTCGTCGGCGTCCAGATTGAGCGGTTCATCGGTCATCCGGCCGACCGCCCGGGGGCCCGTCTGGGCGCTCTTGAAGTAGAGCGGCCGCTCGATCCGGGCAGCCTCTTCCGGGGGGGGCAGGAGCTTGGTCGCCAGGAGCTCCAGACGGGGATCCGTCATCGTGCAGCCGTCCCAGGAGACGAGCACGAACTCCTCCCCCTGGAAGTGATCCCTGAAGAACTTGTAGGTCTTGGTCTCCGGGTATTCCGCGGGCAGCCAGCCCTTCACGTCGTTGCGGTTATTCCCCTTGGCCTTGATGGCCCCCACGACCACCAGCGGCAGCAGGAAAAGCAGGATCGCGAGGATCCCCACGCTGGAACGCTGGTAGAAATTGGTCGAAGAATGCGACATATCGGCGTCCGGTGCCGGACGGGCGTGGGCTCAGGACTAGAACCCTACAGGTGTTTCCGCGGCCAGTCCATATCGCTGACCCCCTCTTTAGGCGTTCTTGGAGGCCGCAAGCGCAGGCGCAAGTGTATTAAGGGAAACAACTTGCGTCGCCGGCAAGGTTTTTGTAGTCAGCACTGACCGTCACCTGCCAACTCCCCCGCCAGAAACTCAGCGGAACGGTGCGACCCGTCACAAAACGGCTTTGCGGCCGATTTTCCGCATCGACATAGTGCTATCGCCCGTTTTCCGGCCGGCAGCACGAACTCGGCGCCGAGATAGTCAATCAAGCGGAACGCGGGGCGAGATCCGCCCTCGTCCGGGGGCAACTCCACGACCAGCGGCCCATTGAGCCGGCACCGCAGCGTGACGTGGCCGGCCTTGGCCCACTGGCTGGCCGCCGGGGGGTCCTCACCGGCCTGCTGGAAATCGGTCATGGCTGCGACCGTTCCCAGGCGGCCGGACTTTCAATGACGCGGATCCGGATCCGATGAAACGTGGCCGTCGCCGCACCATCCCGCGCGGCCTCTGCTGCCTTGGCGGAGCCACTGGGTTCGTCGCCCGCCCGTGCCACATCCACCGCGGCGCCGGAACGGCGGAGTTCGTCCAGCAGTGCCCGGATGGCGTTCGGTTCGCCCTGCAGTTCCACGATTGCGTCGTCGTCCGCTGGTGCGGCCGCGACGTCTTTCTGCCCGTCGCTGCGGGCCGACTCCCCGTGGCCCTCTGCCAGGCGATCGCTGGCGACGCCTGCGGCTTTGTCCAGGACCTCGCCCGCGGCCTCCAGGCCGCGGAGTCTCGCGACCAGTTCCCTGCGTTCCCCGGGCGATCCGACGACGACCGTGATCACTTCCGCGGCCGCCTGCTGCCGCCTTCCATCCTCTGCCTCACCTGGAAAGCCGGGCGGCGCCACGGGCGCGGCAACGCCGGGGGTGGCGAGCCGCTCGCGAGCCGCCCCTCGGGTCTTCCGCCGCTTGAAATCCTCGTCTTGGGCCTGGGCGGCGAAGGCAAGGCCACCCGAAAGGTCGACCCCGTCGGCCTGCGGGCCCGCCTGCGCCCCGGTCGGGGCGACCGCCGGAGCCGAGGCCCGCTCTAGCTCGGGGGATGCGACCGCGGCCTTCGCCTCCGCGGCGGGGCTTGGGTCGGCGTCGGCTCGCCACTCCGCCCGATTCTCCGCGACGGCGGCGGCTGACGACGGCGGCTCGATCGCCCGTTGCCGCGGTGCCGCGGCCGCTCGTTCCACCATCGCCACGTCCCGCCCCATGCCCGGGCGCCGATCAAGTACGACCGCCACCAGCAAGCCGGCCGCAAGGGCGCCGGCCAGCGCCAACCATGGCCAGCGCCCAACGGCGGTCACCGCAGACCGTTCCTGCACCGCGTCGTCGAGGTCCACCGCCGCCTCGGCCCGCTCGACCGCGATTCGTTCCGCCTCGATCGCCCGCCACTCGTCGTCCACCGCACGATCGGCGTCCTCGCCACCAGCGCCGGCGGCGAGGGCCACCATCACGCGTTCGGTGAAACCGGCCGGCGGTGAGACGCCCCACGTCAGCCGGGCGGCTGCTTTGATGGACCGCAGGTCGGCGACCAGCCGAACGAGGGACGGCGAGCCCGCCACGGCCCGCTCGATCTCGGCGGTCTCGCCGGCCGAGAGACGTCCGTCGATCCACTCGCTGATGCGGGGATCGTCGGGGGCCAACGGCGGGTGTTCGGCGGGCTGGGTCATGGACGATCAGGGCCTCGCATGCATCATGGTGACGCCAACAGCGATCGCAACTCGGAACGGCCACGGTGGAGGCGGCTGCGGACGGTGCCCACCGGCACCCCCAGCGCCTCGGCGATCTCCTCGTAACTGGCGTCCTGCATGTCCGCGAGCACCACCACCTCGCGGTAGCGGATGTCGAGCCGATCAAGGGCGGCCGCGATCCGTCGGGCGAGATCCTCCTGCTCGAGGCCCGCCGAGACCGCCAGCATCACGGCCGCCGGCTCGGCGCACCGGCGCTCGCCGTCGGCGTCCACGGCGTCGAGCGACACATTCGGACGACGACGCCGGGCGGCGGCCCGGGCGTGATTGACCGCGATCGCATGGAGCCATGTCGAAAATCTGCTGTCTTGACGAAACGAAGCCAGATGCCGGTAGGCCGAGAGGAACGTCTCCTGGGCCAGGTCGAGCGCCTGCTCGGGGCAGCCACAGAGCCTGTGCAGAAAGGAGACGATCCGCTCATGGTGACGGTCCACGAGCGTCCGGAAAGCGCTGCCGTCGCCGCCGGCCGCCCGGACCACGAGAGGCCCGTCGGCCGTGGTCTCGTCGTCGACGACGCTCGCCGGCTGCACGGCCACCGCTCACCACACTTCCTGGTTGGATGTCGTCGCTGTCCGGAAAGTTCCCGGAGGCCGCAGGGGCTCCCCTGATAGGGACGCGATTATAGCCCCGCGGTGGCCCGCCCCGGCGGTGCCGCCCCCCGAACGATCCACCACCAGAGCCCGACCGCCAGGGCCAGGAGGACCAGCGACACCAGTTGCGAGATCGACAGGGGTGTGCCGAGGGCCGCCGGCTCGTCCACGCGGATCTCCTCCAGTAGGAGCCGCGCGATCGGGTGGAGCGTCAGCACAAGGGCGAACACCTCGCCGGCGCGTCGCGCCAGCGGCGTGAAGGCCATGGCCAGCAGCGCCAGCAGGGCCGCGTCGATGGCGGCGTAGAGCTGGGCCGGGTGCACCGCCACGCTCGCCCCTCCGTCTGCCTGCGGATACCGAGCCGCGACCTCGGTGCCGGCGGGAAACGACACGGCCCACGGCAGGTCGCACGGGCCGCCGTAACAGCAGCCGTTGAGGAAGCAGCCGATCCGGCCGATCGCCAGCCCCACCAACAAACCCGGAGCGATCACGTCGGCCAGACGCAGCGGATCGATGCCGTGCCAGCGGGCGAACCGCCAGGCCGCGACCGCCGCCGTCGGCAGGGCGCCGAACACGACCAGACCGCCGGCCGCGACGTTGATCACGTTGCGGAGCGACTCGCTGAGCGACATGCCGGCCGCGAAGAACTGGTCGCGATACTCGATCACGTAAAACAGCCTCGCGCCCACAAGTCCCCAGAGGAACACCTCGGTCGCCAGGCCCAGGACGGCGTCCGCGTCGATGCCCGCCCGTCGGCCGCGGTTGATCGACAGCCAGGTGCCGGCCGCCGCCGCCGTGAGCAGCATCGCGCCGTAGCCGCGGATCGGGATGCCCTGCCCGTCGTCGAGCGCGGGCAACAGCCCGATCATCACGGCCACCACGCCCCACGGCACCGCGATCTGCCGGCAGGCCGCCGTCGCCCCTTGCCGGCGCGCCACCCGGGCGAACCAGATCGCCCCCGCCACCAACCAGGCCACCAGCAAGAGTCCCGGCCCGAACAGCGGCAGTGAACCATCACCCCAGGGGATCGACATCGGCAGATGGAAGAGGGTCGATCTCATCGGGCCGATCCGACGCGAGGCGGCAGCAACCGGTTGTCGATCAGCCGCGTGACGCCCAGCCGACCGGCCACGAGTGCCACCGCAGGCCGGTCATCCACCGCGTCCTCCAGGGACTCCGCGTCGACGACGGCCGCGTAGTCGACCACCACGCCCCGCGACTCCATCACTTCCCGCATCGTCGCGGCGATCTCCGTGGCCGACCGGCCCGCGGACCAGCGCGCCGCCGCGGTCGTCAGGCTTTCGGAGAGGGCCACCGCTCGCCGGCGGTCGGCCGGTGCGAGATAGGCGTTGCGGGAACTCATCGCCAGACCGTCGCCTTCGCGCACGGTCGGGCAGACGAGGATCTCGATGGGCAGGCCGAGGTCTTCGACCATGCGCTTGACGACGAGCGTCTGCTGCCAGTCCTTGGCACCGAAGTAGGCGACGTCGGAGGGCACGGCCTGCAGCAGTCGGTGCACGACCGTCGCCACGCCCGAGAAATGGCCCGGCCGCACGTCCCCTTCGTAGCCGCGGGCGGGTCCCTCGACCACGATGCGGGTGGCGTTGCCGGGAGGATAGATGGCTTCCACCGCCGGCACGAACACCCAGCGGACACGCCGCGATCGCAGGGCGGCCAGATCGGCGGCGAGGGGCCGCGGGTACCGCTCGTAGTCCTCGCCGGGACCGAACTGCGTCGGGTTGACGAAGATCGAGACTGCGACCTCGTCACATTCGGCGGCGGCCCGGTCGACGAGGGCGAGGTGACCGGCATGCAGCGCCCCCATGGTGGGAACGAAGCCGACCCGGCGGCCGGCGGCCCGGGCGGCGAGCACCTCGGCACGGACGCGAACGGGGTCGGCCACCGGTTGGACGGTGGGCATGGCCGACGTCACCGGGGCGGGGGGCGGCGCCGCCATCAGAGCATCGCCTCGACGGCGGCCGTTGCTTCCGCGGCCGCGGCGGCCAGATCGTCGGCGGCGATCGAGATCACCGCCTTGGGAGCCCGCCGGCAGCGGTCGACGGGGCAGCGCAGCCGCCGCTCGAGCCGATCCTGGAGCCGCCCGAGCGCCGCCGCTGTCTGGCCGACGTCCTGGCCGGCCGTGGGTGACGGAATGTCGTTGAAGACATCGCTGGCCGTGGCGGCGGCTCGACCACGAAAGGCGATCCGCTCCCGCAGTTCGGCATCGCTGACCCGCAGCAAGATGGCCACGTGCGGCACGACGACGTCCCCCACGATCCGTTCGAAGTCTCGGGCAAAGGCGTGCCGCGCGTCGGCGGCGTGCCACTCGGCCGCGATCGCCGGCAGGGCGTCGAGCCAGTAGTCGGTAATGGTGCCGTGGGGATCATCGTGCCAATCGTCGCTCACCAGCGGCTGCCGCCAAGCGGAGACGGTTTTCAGCAGCTG
>VGYP01000017.1 GCA_016872955.1 Planctomycetota bacterium | reverse complement strand
GAGAGCCGCAGCCGCCGCGGCCCGGAGGGACCCAGCATCAGCCAGTTGGCACCGCGGGGGAAGAACTCCTCGGGGAGCGTGTCGCTGAACATCTCGTAGTCGGTGCGGAAGTCCCGGGAGTTGACCCGCGACTTCGGAATCCCGGTCGTGCCGCCCGTCTCGAACACGTAGATCGGCTGGTCAGCCAGGCCCTTGGGCACCCAGCGGCGGACGGGACCACCCCGCAGCCACTCGTCCTCGAAGGGGGGAAACTTCTTCACGTCCGCGTAGCCCTTCACGTCGACCAGCGGGTCGAACGGCAGCGACGTGGCGTAGTCGAGCCAGAACGGGCAGCCGGTCGAAGGGTGAAAATGCCAGGCCATCATCTCGACGGTGTGGGCGTCGAGGGCGGCGCGGGCGGCCGCTACCTGTTCGGGCGTGGCGACGGCGAAGACCGGGGGCTTGTCGGTGGCGGTGGCCATGGGGTGGGTGCCGGAGGAGGGGGGCGGCGGCGTCAGCCTTCCGACGCCTGACCGGAGGGCTGGGGCAGTGGGGATCCGAGCTGGGCGAAGAGCTGCAGCACGCCGTTGAAGTGGGCGAGACGGGGGCCGTAGCGGTCGATGAACTCACCGAGTGCGTACTCGCTGTCGGAGAAGTCCTCGGCGTTCTCCGCCGCCTCGAGGGCGATGGTCGAGAGGAAGTCGGTGTGCACGCGGGCCAGCGACTCGGCCGCCTTGCGGCACGACTTGGCCAGCTGCGGATTGGACTCCTTCCAGGCCTTGAGTTCCGCGGCCCGCTGGCGGTGCTGGAGCGAAACCTGGCCGAGGATCTCGGTGAGCAGCTCGTTCTGCCGCTGCGACACGACCAACAGCTCGCGCAGCAGGACGTTGGTTTCCGTCAGCTCGGCCGTGGCGGCGGGCCGGCCTGCCGTGGGGAGGCCGGCCGAGATGTCGACCTGGGTGAAGAACGGGGAGTCGTCTTTCATGACTTCGCTCGCGGTGGAAGGGACTCGTCCCTGCCTCCCCATCCTAGGCCGCCGGCGGCCGATTTACCATGAAACGGCAGCTTTTTCGGCCGTCTGGCGAGGGTTTGCCACCCCGGTTCGGCCCCTCGGCAGGACCGCTGCGATCGGCCCGGTCGCAGCGGCCGTTCAAGTCGCCGGCCGGGACACCCGAATACCTGTCAGACCGGGGCCGGAAGAGGTCGTCGACCGCTTTCGGCCGGGACGGGGTGGCCGCAGGGACGTGGCCGCGGGCGGGAGTGCAGACGCATGCAGCAGGCTGGACGAGACGCTCCGGCGTTCGGATTCCTGACGACGATCGACTCGGCGGCACACGGTCTGTTCGGCGGCTACCTGGTCGTGGACGCCTTGGGCCGGCCGCTCGAGTTCCATTGCACGGCGCCGGTCAAGGTCTCGCGGGCACAGCAGATTCTCTACGGGCCGACGCTCCAGGGCCATCTCGTGGGCCGGCAGGTGGGGGGTGCGCTCTTGGCCGAAGGCAAGGCGACGCCGGCGGTCGTGCTCACCGACAGCGAGGCGATGCTCCACGTCAGGCCGCATACATCGCTGCCGGTAGCGCTCGTCCGCCGGCTGGACGAGGGACGGCCCGCCACGGGCTTTGCCGTCGGTGCGAGCGTCGTGAACCCGCATGTCGACGACGCGCCGCGGGCGGCCGAGATCGAGGCGCGGCTGGTCACGCTCGCCGAAGCGGTCGATCTCTGCGAGCCGTTCGAGCGGATTCGCGCCGCGCTGGACGAGGCGGCACGCCACTGACGCTGAGGGACCGCGGGATGGCCGGCGACGACGAGCGTGGCGACGCGGTGCCCAGGCCGGCCGTGCGGTCCTTCGGTCCGGAGGACTTCGTGTGGTCGCCGGTCACGATCGCGCCGCCGCGCGACTTGATGCTGCCCGCGCCACCGACGCTCCGGCTGCCGGTGGTGACGCAGCCGCCCGCAGTGCGCTCCATCCCGCCGCTGCCGGTGATGCCGCGGATCCGCAGCCACTATTTCGCCACCCCCGTCGCCCCGGCGCCCGCTTCGCCCGCGCCGCCCACGCGGGCTGCCAGCGAAGACGTCGTAGCTGAGAAAGAGGACGCCACGACGAACGCTGTGTTCCCTGCCGCACCGATCGCGTCACGCACCCGGCTCGCCCCGCCGCAGGACGTCGTCAAGCTCTCCGAGCGGCTCTATTACCTGCTGCAGCCGGATCTCGAGACGATGCTCCGCGCCGGCCGGCTGACGTTTCCACGGCGGCCGTTTCCGTTCCAGCTTGAAGGCATGGCCTTCCTGCTGCCGCGGCACTCGGCGGTGCTCGCCGACGAGATGGGCCTGGGCAAGTCGATGCAGGCGATCTCGTCGATCCGGCTACTCGTCCGCGGGGGCCAGGTCCGCCGCGTGCTCGTCTGCTGCCCCAAGGGGCTCGTCAGCAACTGGGCCCACGAGCTCGCCGACTGGGCCCCGGAACTGGTCGTGGCGGTGATCGACGGTGATCCAACGCGGCGTCGCTGGCAGTGGTCGCTCGCCGACGTGCCGGTGAAACTTGCCAACTACGAGGTGCTCGTCCGCGACCGCGACCTCGTGGCCGAACTCGGCCTGTCGTTCGACCTGGTCGTGCTCGACGAGGCCCAGCGGATCAAGAACCGTTCCAGCCAGATCAACCAGGCGATCACGGCCCTCGATCGCCGCCGCAGATGGGCGCTCACCGGCACGCCGGTCGAGAACTCGGCCGACGACCTGGTCGGAATCTTCGAGTTCGTCGATCCCGGCGTGATCAACCAGCGGATGGCACCGCGGGCGATGGCCACGGCCGTGGCCGGCCACATCCTCCGTCGCACGAAAGACAAGGTGCTCAAGGAGATGCCGCCGCGACTCGACCGTGACGCCCGCATCGAGCTGGGCAGGGAGCAGCGGGAGACCTACCGCCGGGCTGAGGAGGAGGGCGTGCTGCGGCTGGCCGGCATGGGCCACGAGGCGACGATCCAGCACGTCTTCGAGCTCGTGCTGCGACTCAAGCAGATCTGCAACTTCGACACGGCCACCGGCGAGAGCGCCAAGCTCGAGCGACTGGCCGCGGAGCTCGAGGAGGTGAGGGCCAGCGGCCGCAAGGCGCTCGTCTTCAGCCAGTGGGTGGAGACGCTCGGCCGCCTGCGGGGCGAACTCGCAGCCTTCGGGCCGCTGGAGTATCATGGCGGACTCTCGACCGCGGCCCGCGACGACGCGATCCGCCGCTTCCGCGAGGACCGGGACCACTCGGTGCTCCTGCTGTCCTACGGGGCGGGGGCGGTGGGGCTCAACCTCCAGTTCTCCCAATACGTCTTCCTGTTCGACCGCTGGTGGAACCCTGCCGTGGAGGATCAGGCGATCAACCGCGCGCACCGCATCGGGGCGGCCGGTGCGGTCACCGTGACCCGCTTTCTCTCCGCCGGCACGATCGAGGAGCGGATCGACGAGGTGCTGCGCTGCAAACGCAACCTCTCCGAGACGATCCTGGCCGAGGCCGACGGCCCGGTCACCACCGGGTTGACGGCCGACGAGATCTTCTCGCTGTTCGAGCTGCCGCCCCCCCGGCGGGCCGCCGCCTGAGGACGCCCCTCGGCTGCGTGGCCGTGCCGGCGGAGCCACGGTTTCACCTGGGCAGGGCCGCGCGGTACAACGACAGGGTTTCGGGAGCCGCGAATCCACCTCGGGAGGGCACCGCCATGAGCCCCGCGACCGGATCGAAACCTTCCCGCCGCGCAAGCCGCCGGGCCTTCCTCAAGGCGGGACTGGCCGCCGGGGCTGCCCCCATGATCGTACCCTCGTCGGCCCTCGGTCTCGACGGGGCCGTGCCACCGAGCGAGCGCATCGTGGTGGGCGGCATCGGCATCGGCAACCGCGGCGGCTACGACCTGGGCTGCTTCCTGCAGCAGCCCGACGTCCAGTTCGCCGCCGTCTGCGACGTGAAGGAACGACGTCGGGCCCACGTCAAGGGCGTGGTCGACAAGCACCACGGCAACGCGGCCTGCGCGACCTACCGCGACTTCCGCGAGCTCCTCGATCGGCCCGACATCGATGCGGTCCTGATCGCGACCGGCCCCAACTGGCACGGGCTGATGGCGATGCTCGCGGCCAAGGCTGGGAAAGACATCTACTGCGAGAAGCCCTGCACGAAGAACATCGCCGAGACGCTCGCCCACCGCGACACGATGCACCGCAGCGGCGTCGTCTTTCAGGCGGGTACGCAGCGGCGGAACCTGCCGCACTTCGCCTTCGCATGCGAACTGGCCCGCACGGGCCGGCTCGGCTCGATGAAGCGGGTCTATGCCCATCCCGCCGGCATGCGGGCCATGACCAGCGGCTGGCTGCCCGAGGAGCCCCTGCCCGACGCGGCGGTGGACGATTGGGACATGTACCTCGGCCCGGCGGCCTGGCGTCCCTACAACGGCCGCACGCTCGGCGACGGCTTCAACTTCGAGAAGGGGGGCGGCCTCGTCGGAGGTGGCGTTCTGGAGTGGGGCTCGCACTGCGTCGACCTCTGCCAATGGGCGGTCAACGACTGCCCGCCGCCGGTCGAGTACAGCCCGCCGAAGAACGACGAGCTCGTCTGCCGGTACGCCGACGGCGTCGAGTTGGTGTTCCGTGAGAAGGGCTGGATCCCGCTCGGCTCCTGCCCGGTGCGGTTCGAGGGCGCTGACGGCTGGGTGGAGGCCGGCGACAGCGGCAAGATGGTGCTCTCGTCGCCCGAACTCCTGGCGGGCCGCAAGGTTGAGGAGATCGGCGGGTATCCGGCCACCTTCCACGTCCGCGACTTCCTTGACTGCGTCAAGACGCGGGCCAAGCCCAAGGGCAACGCCGAGGCGGCCTGCAACGCCCACCTCGCCTGCCACGCGGCCAACATCGCGATCTACCTGCAGCGGCCGGTGAAGCTCGACCTCGCGACCTACGCGTTCGTCGACGACGAGGCGGCCAACCGGCTGCGATCGGAGGCACGGCGTGAGCCGTGGTTCGCATGAGCCGCCCGCAGCACCCGGCCGAGGCCACCATCATGACCCCCACCGTCCAGCCGATGCTCGCCGCCAGCTCGCCCGCGTGGATCACCCGCGCAGCGGTCGCCGCGATCCTGGCCTGCCTGACGACGGCGGCCCTGGCCGCCCCCGGACCGCATTCGTCGGAGGCTGAACTCCTGGCCGTGCTGCGGGGCGACGCGCCGGAAGCCGACAAGGCCATCACCTGCAAGTTTCTCGCGATCAATGGCTCACCGGCCGCCGTGCCCGACCTAACGCCGCTGCTGGCCAATCCCAAACTGGCCTCGTGGGCGAGGATCGCCCTGGAGGCGATCCCGGGGGACGAGGCGGCCGGCGCCCTGCGGGCCGCGGCTGGCAAGCTCGACGGGCGGCTGCTCGTGGGCGTGGTCAACTCGCTTGGCGCCCGTCGCGACAAGGCGTCGGTGCCGCTGTTGGCCGGCAAGCTCTCCGCCGCCGATGCGGAGGTCGCTGCCGCGTCGGCCTGGTCGCTCGGTCGGATCGCGACCGACGAGGCGGCCACGTTGTTGGCGGGGGCGATCGAGAAGACGCCCGCTGCCGATCGGCTCGACCCGCTGGCCGCGGCGGCCGTGCTCTGTGCGGCCACCCTGCAGGCGGCGGGCAACGCGGAGAAGGCGGTGACGCTCTACGGTGTCGTCCGCGATGCGGAGGTCTCCGACCAACGAAAGGCCGAGGCGATCCGAGGCACGATCATCGCCAAGGGCGCGGCCGGCATCCCGTTGTTGGTCGAGACGCTCCGCTCGCCGAGCCGGCGACTGGCCAACATGGCCATCGTGACGGCCCGCGACCTGGCGCGTGGCGAGACCGCCGACAAGCCGCTGGCCGCGGCCGTCGACGCGGCGGTGCTCGAGGAGATCAAGGCCGCGGCGACGGGCAATGCCGTGCCGCGGGCGGTGGTGCTGATGGACGTGCTCGCCGAGCGGAACGCCGGCGGCGCGAGCGAGCCGGTCGGCACCGCCCTGGCGGGCATGGTGTCGGCGGCCAACCCCAAGCCGATCCGGCTGGCGGCCATCGAGGCGCTGGGCCGCGCGGGCAACGCCGCCGTGGTCGGGCCGCTACTGGTCGCCTCGGGCGACGAGGATATCGGCATCGCGGACACGGCGCGGATGGCGGTCTCGACCCTGCCGGGCGAGGCCGTCGACAAGGGCATCAAGGGTCAGCTCGCCAAGGCCGATGCGGCCGCCCTGCCAGCGCTGGTCGAGCTGATCGGCCGGCGTCGGATCAACGCGGTCGCTGAACTCCTGCCGCTGCTCGGCCACGCCGACGGCAAGGTCCGCACGGCCACGATCGTGGCGCTGGGGCCGACCGTCGACCTGGCCAACCTGGAGGTGCTCGTGACCGCGGCCACGGCGCCGAAGAGTCTGCCGGAGGGGGAGGCCGCCCGCACGTCGCTGCGGGAGGCGAGCGTCCGCATGGCCGACCGCGAGGGCTGCGCCACCAAGCTGGCCGCGGCGCTCGAGAAGGCGTCGGCCGAGGCCAAGGTGACGCTGCTCGACGTGCTCGGTGAGGTGGGGGGCACGAAGGCCGTGGCCACCATGGCCGCGGCGGGTCGCTCCGGCGAGGAGGCGCTGGAGGATGCCGCCACGCGACTGCTCGGCAAGTGGATGACGGCCGACGCCGCACCGGTGCTGCTTGAACTGGCGACGGCCCAGCCGGGGGGCAAGTTCAAGACCCGCGCTCTGCGTGGCTACATCCGCATCGCCCGCCAGTTCGTCCTGCCCGACGATCAGCGGGCGGAGATGTGCCGCAAGGCCTTGGCGGCCGCCGCCGAGGCGGCCGACCGCAAGGCCGTGCTTGAGATCCTCGTCCGCTATCCCAGTGCCGCGACGCTGGCCGTGGCCGAGGAGGCGGTGAAGCTGCCGGGCCTCGAGGCCGAGGCCACAAAGGCGGCCGACGACATCCGCGCTAGGGTCCAGCCCGCGAAGAAGGCGGGCTAGCCCGCGACCCCGATGCGATCCCCAGTCGCTTTGCCGGTCGCGGTGCCGTTTGCCCTGATCATCGGCTCGTGGAGCCTGAGGGTCGCGGCGGCCGACGTCGCCTTCCAGAAGCAGGTGCTCAGCGAGCGGTTCGAGGCCGAAGGTTGCGCCGTCGCCGACTTCGACAAGGACGGGCATGCCGACATCGCCGCCGGCAACCAGATCTGGCATGGTCCCGGCTTCGAGCGCCGCACCGAATACACGCCCCCGCGGAACAACCCCGGCGGGCCCGCCAAGACGCCCTACGACCCGGCGCGGGGCTATTCCAACTTCTTCCTGATGTTCGCCTACGACTTCGACGGCGACGGCTGGCACGACATCCTCGTCTACGACCTGCCCGGCAAGCCGGCGCTGGTGTTCGTCAATCCAGGCAAGGAAGGCGGGGAGTGGTCGAAGCACGCCGTGTTCGACGTGGCCGACGGCGAGTCGCCCGACCTCCGCGACATCAATGGCGACGGCCGGCCCGAGTTGTTCTGCCAGTCGAGCGGGCCGGAGCTTGGCGGCCGCCTCGGCTTCGTGGAGGTCGACTGGAAGAACCCGCTGGCCAAGGCTCGTTTCCGCTCGATCACGCCCCGCTCGCCCGAGAACGACAGGAAGTATTTCCGCTACACGCACGGCTCGGGGGTGGGCAACATCGACGGCGACGGCCGGGTCGACATCCTTTCCAAGGAAGGCTGGTTCCGGCAGCCCGAGCGCTTTGCCGAGGACACGAAGTGGGAGTTCCGCCCCGTAGCCTTCGCGCCGCCCGGTGGCCTGGGGGGCGCCCAGATGCTCGTCTTCGACGTCGACGGCGACGGCCGCAACGACGTGGTCACGAGCTACCACGCCCACGCCTACGGCCTGGGCTGGTACCGGCAGGAGGCCGACGGGGCCTTCACCGAGCACCGGATTCTCGGCAGCACGCCCGCCGACAACCCGTGGGGCGTCTGTTTCAGCCAGCTCCACGCACTCGCGGCGGCCGACATCGACGGCGACGGGCTCACCGACGTGGTCACCGGCAAGCGGCGCTGGGCTCATGGCCCAGGGGGCGATGCGGACCCCAACGCGTCGCCGGTGCTCTACTGGTTTCGGCTCGCGCGGGACGGCGCGGGCAACGCGACGTTCGTGCCGCATCTCATCGACGACGACAGCGGCGTGGGCACGCAGGTGACCGTGGCCGACCTCACGGGCGACGGCACGCCAGACATCGCGGTGGCCAACAAACGGGGCGTGTTCGCCTTCCGGCAGCAGTGAGCGGCCCGCCGGCCGCTCAGCGGATGGGTTCGATCCGCAGCATCGGCTTGAGCCGGTGGTACGTGGCCGGGCCGATGCCGTCGACCTCGAGCAGGTCGGTGATTCGCGCGTAAGGCCTTTTTTCTATGATCCGTTCGGCGAGCGCTTCGCCGATGCCCGGCAGCCGCATCAGGTCCGCCATGGTGGCCGAGTTGATCTCCACCACGAAGCCCTCGGGCAGTCGCCCATCGCCGACTGCCGCCTGGAGGTCACGCTCGTCGTCGCGCTCGAGCTGTCGCTCGCCGGGGAGCGCGTCCCAGTCGGTATGGGCCCAGATCCCGACCCCCGCGGCGGCCGCCCGCAGTTCGAGGTCGGCCAGGGCCGCACGGTAGTCGTCGGCCGAGCCACCGGTCCGCGTCGTCCGGCTCACCCCGAATGCCCGGGCCAGGCCACGGGACACGAGGTGGGCCGCCAGATCGTGGCCGGCGGCGTCGAACACAAAGGCGTAGACCCGCTTGAAGCGGGCGTCCCCTCGGGCGTCGGCGAAACTCGTGTGAATTGTGAAGGGCTTCACCAGGAAGGCCCGCGTCTCGGCGGTGGCCCGGCGGCCAAGATTCTTGGCGAAGTCGATCGCGGCCTCGGCGTCGGGCTTGGCCCGCGTGATGCCGAAATACCGCCGCTGGCCGCGGAGGCGGCGGGCGTCGGTCTCGTCGGAAACGTGGTGCTCAAGGCAGTCGACGCCGTAGAGGCGGACGGTGATCTCGTCGCCGGCCGGCAGCCGGACGCGGAAGCTGTCACCGTCGGCCCAGTCGGCGGGCACGAGCGTGCAGCCCTCGATCACCTGCAGTTCGGCGGCCGCGGCGGCCAAGCCGGCCGACGGCAGCGCGAGGAGGACGGCGGACAGCAGGGCGACCCAGGCCGCCCCGCGCGGGCGGTCGTGTCTGGCGACCAGCCGCCGAAGGAGGGCGGGCAGACGGCCCGGAGCCGGCATCGAGAGGCGTGGCGTCGACACGCTTCGAACGACCGCCGACTCGGGATGATTCATTGAACTGTCCGGCATGGCAGACATCGTAATCGCAGCGGCGATCGGCGGAGGAGCCTGCCGCATGGCCGGGGGTGGGAGGCGGGGCCGGTTGCCTCGGACGGGAGGCCGCGCTTCGCGAGACCGTCCAGCCACAGCGGGCTGTCGCCCGCGCGGATGCCCCACACGTCGGTCAGCCGGTAGACGAGCGACATCGTGAGGTCTCCGACGAAGCCCACCTCGCCGCCGGCCCGTGACAGGGCGGGCCGCTGCTACAACCCGGTGTAGTCGACGAGCGGATCCTGGCTCTGCTCCCGGGCCACGCCCATCAGGCCGCCCTTCGCCCAGCCCTCGACGGCCACCGCCCCCAGGCCCGTCGGAGCGGACGCCGAGTTGCGCACCGAACACAACATGTTGTTCTGCGTGCGGGCCCGGTAGGGGACCGTGCGGATCGAGTCGTCGGTCAGGCAGCACTCCGTCAGGAGCGACGCCTCCTCCTCGAGGTTCACGAAACGGAGGCCGGCCAGTCGATGGTCAGCCAGCCCGGTGGCGCGTTGATCCAATCGCTGTCGGTGGCGAACAGGTTCACCTCGGCACTGTTGAGCAGCGAGCTGTCCTAGGCCGTCACGCACTCGCCGTCGGTGGTCAGGACGACGCTGAGCGGGTCGGGCAGGTGCACGAAATCGGGTGGGATCGCCCCCACGCGGTTGGTGGCGGTCGGGCCGCAGATGCCGAAGTAGCCCACCTCCCAGCCGCCGTGCTCGGGCGACCGCCGCCCGTAGAAGGTCCGCACGCCAACCGGCCACCGGGAACTGCAGGTCCTGCGCGGTCATGACAGCCTCGGGAGCCCCGTCCTTGGCGACTACGATCGGCCGGTTGGCCGCCTGGTTGTCCCGCTGCCAGAAGAGCGCGTCGGCCAGGGCGTAGGACGTCCAGAACGGCTCCGGTGGTCGGGCGTTCCGGAAGGCGACCGCCGTGACGGACGGAATCTCGATCGTAGGTGACACCATGTCGGGCACGGGAAAGTCGTCCGCCCGTGGCCCGTCGCCTCACCACGCCATCAGCCTCGCCGCGACGGCCAGGCCCGCCCCGAGCCCGCCTCTCCCGCCCCCAGCCGGTGGCCATCAGCAACCCGCACGCTGTCGCTATCATGTCTGGAAACTCCTGAGAAGGACGAACTACCCCGAGGACCCCCACGCCCAAGACGGACGACGACCCGTACCGAAGCGGCCGAGTTGGTACCCCCAGGATCAAAGGAAGGTCACACTCAGGTGGGGTATCCGTGCCGTGGGTTGTTCGGCCGGCTGATCGGCTCGTGAAAGCCTTCCTGGCCGCGGTCGCTTTTCGTTGCCTCCGCGGGATGCTTCAATCGGGCAAGCCGTGCGGCCCCCGCATCGGCCCTGCTTGCCCGGTGTGACATCCCGCTCCGGCCATTGGTTCCTGTCGCCCCCCTCCCGTTTCGATGCCCAGCCGCTACGACTACGACGTGCTCGTGATCGGGGCCGGCCATGCCGGCGTCGAGGCAGCCTGCGCCGCGGCTCGGCTCGGCGCCCGCACGGCGCTGCTCACCAGCAACTGTGACACCGTCGGTCAGATGAGCTGCAACCCGGCCATCGGGGGCGTCGGCAAGGCGCAGCTCGTCCGTGAGGTCGACGCGCTCGGCGGCGTGATGGGGCGGGCAATCGACGCGACCGGCATCCAGTTCCGCGTCCTCAATCGTTCCAAGGGGCCCGCCATGCACGGCCCGCGGGCGCAGGCCGACAAGCGGCTTTACCAGACGGAGGTCAAGCGGATCGTCGAACGGACGCCGCACCTCGACCTGCGGCAGGAGACGGCCGAGGAACTGATCGTGGAGCGGCTCGACGGCGAAGGGCCGGGGCGGGCCCGGCACCGTGTGATCGGCGTCCGCGTCCGCGGTGACGGCGAGTACACGGCGGCGGCGGTGGTGCTCACGACGGGCACCTTCCTGCAGGCGGTGATGCACACCGGGGAAACGCAGGTGCCCGGCGGGCGGGCGGGGGAGGGCACGACCGCCGGCGTGAGTCGTTCGCTCGCCGCCCTCGGGTTTCGCATCGACCGCTTCAAGACCGGCACGCCCTGCCGGCTGGCCGGCGGCACGATCGACTACGCCAGGCTCGAGGAGCAGCCCGGCGATCTCGCGCCGCAGCCCTTCTCCTTCTTCACCGACGCCATCGAGCAGGAACAGATGGTCTGCTGGATCACCCGGACGACGCCCGCGATCCACGACCTGATCCGCGCGAATCTCCATCGGGCGCCGATGTTCACCGGGCAGATCGGCTCCCGCGGCCCCCGCTCCTGCCCGAGCATCGAGGACAAGGTGGTCCGCTTCGCTGACCGCGAGTCGCACCAGTTGTTCCTCGAACCGGAGGGCCGCCGCACGAGCGAGATCTACGTCAACGGCATCTCAACGAGCCTGCCGCGGGACGTGCAGGACGAAATGATCCGCCTCGTGCCGGGGCTGGAGCGGGCCCGCATCATGCGGTACGGCTATGCCGTGGAATACGACTACTGTCCCCCCGACCAGCTGCGGCCCACGCTCGAGAGCAAGCCGGTGGCCCGGCTCTTCTTCGCGGGGCAGATCAACGGCACGACCGGCTACGAGGAGGCCGCCGCGCAGGGGATCGTGGCGGGCGCTAACGCCGCCCTGGCGGCGGCCGGCCGCGGGGAACTCGTCCTCGACCGCGAGACGGCCTACGTCGGCGTGCTCGTCGACGATCTCGTCACCCGCGGTGTGGACGAGCCCTACCGGATGTTTACGAGCCGTGCGGAGCACCGCCTTTCCCTGCGGCACGACAACGCCGACCGCCGGCTCACGCCCCTGGCCGCCGGGCTTGGTCTCGCCGAACCGGAACGGGTCGCCCGCCTGGCGGCCAAGCAGGCCGAGATGGAATCGGCCCGCACCGTGCTCGCCGCGCACCGCAGCGGTGGGACAAGTCTCGCCGACCTCCTGCGACGCCCCGAGTTTGGCTGGACCGACTGCGTGGCGGTGGCGCCTGCGTTGGCCGGAGTCTCCCGCGAAGCGGCCGTGCAGGTCGAGCATGACATCCGCTATGCCGGCTACCTTGCGCTCGATCGCGAGCGGATCGAGCGGCAGCGACGGATGGCCGAGCGGATCATTCCCGACGGCTTCGACTACGCGAGGATCCGTCACCTCCGCGCCGAGGCCCGCGAGCAGCTCGACCGCATCCGGCCGCGGACCCTCGGCCAGGCTGGTCGCGTCAGCGGGATCACGCCGGCCGACCTGGCCCTGGTCGTGTTGTCGCTCGAGGGCCGCGGCGGCGACCGCGGTGACCGGGCGTGAGGATCGTGCAGATCACCGCCGGGGCGGGGGGGCGGCTGTGCGGCTCGTGCCTGCACGACAACACCCTGGTGAGGGCACTGCGGGCCCGCGGCCGGGATGCGATGCTCGTGCCGGCCTACGTGCCCACCACGACCGACGAGGAAAACGTGGCCATCGACCGCGTGGTGATGGGGGGCGTCAACGTCTGGCTGCAGCAGCACGTGCCACTGCTGCGGCACACCCCCGACTTTCTCGACCGGCCGCTCGACTCGAGGCGGCTGTTGGACTGGCTCTCGAGCCGCACCGGCTCAGCCCGCCCCGCGGACCTGGGGCCGCTCACGGTTTCGTCGCTCGCAGGGGACGCGGGCCACCAGCGAAAGGAGGTCCGCAAGCTCGCCTGCTGGCTCGCCGGCGAGGTGCGGCCCGACGTGGTGCACCTGTCCAACGTGCTGCTTCTCGGTCTGGCCGGCTCGATCCGGCGGGCCACCGGTGCCAGGATCGTCTGCAGCCTCTCGGGCGAGGATCTGTTCATCGAACAGACGCCGCAGCCCTGGCGCGGGCGGATCTGGGAACTGGTGCGGGAACGGGCCGGCGACGTCGACCGGTTCGTCGCCCTCAATCGCTTTTACGCCGACTTCATGGCCGCACGGATGGACGTCGAGCCAGAGCGGGTCGAGGTGATGCCGCACGGTGTCGACCTCGAGGTGTTTCCCGACACGCCGCCCGATCTCGTGGCGCGCCGCCGCAGCCGCGGCGGCCGGCTTGTGGTGGGGTTCGTGGCGCGGGCCTGTCCGGAGAAGGGGCTCGATCGGCTCGTGCGGGCGTTGGCCATCCTGGCCCGGGATCGCGACGTCGAGGTCGTGGCGGCCGGGGCCACCATCGCCGCGGAGCGGGCCTACGTGGCCGGCTGCCGGGCACTCGCCGCCGAACTCGGCGTGGCCGGCCGGTTCCACTGGCGTGGGCAAGTGGATCGCGCCGCCAAACTGGCGGTGCTGAGCGAGATCGACCTGTTCGCGATGCCGACCACGTATCCCGAGGCCAAGGGGCTGCCGGTGATCGAGGCGCTGGCGGCGGGCGTGCCGGTCGTGGCCTCGGACCACGGCACGTTCCCGGAGTTGCTAGACGGCGAGCGGGCCGGCCTGTTGCACGCGGCCGGTGATCCGGCCGCCTTGGCGGCGGCGATTGCGACGCTCGCCGACGACGCGGCCCGTGCAGCCGCCGCTGGGCGACACGGCCATGGCCTCGCCCGCCGCCGCCACGCCGCGTTGGCCATGGCGGCCGGCCACGAGGCGATCTACGAGGCCGTGATCGCCGGGCTGTAAACCTTGCAAAGAAGGGGCGCGATCGTGCCAGTCAGGCCGAAACCGGCTTGTAAATCTGGGAACGCTGGGCAGGTCGCGGGGCCGCGGTGTTCGCCCGACCGTCACGATCCCACCTGCGGACGCGGTTGTGACGGCCACTGGACCTTCGGCACGCCGGATGCGTGGGAGGTAGCTCGCCGCGGTGGTGGACCCGCGGCACCGGCCCGGCCGGCTCGCGGACCTTAGGCACGTCGCTCGGGTGTGGCGACACGAAGCCCTCGAACGCCACGCGTTCCTCAGGGGCTGCCGTCTTTCCGCGGGCCACCTGGGTCCCGGGGGCGGCCTTCGTGCCCCTTGGCATCGAGGGCGGCGACGAAACTCCAGGTGATCGCCGCGAACACCCGCGCCACCTCGTCCCATTCGCGGTCCTCCGCCTGGCAGAGGATCAGGTAGATGGCCCCGTCCGTTTCCAGCGTGCGGACAAGCGTGGTGTTGGTCAGATCGAGGCAGTAGAAGGTCAGGTCGTAGCCGGCGAGCCGGTGCCCTGCGACCAAATCCTCGGCCGGCTCGACGTCGAGTTCGCGGTATTCCCGTCGCATCTCCGTCACGACACCGTCCACGAGTTCAGCCGGATCGCCTCCCGCGGCGTGGCCGCTCACGGACCAGAAGGCCCCACCGGGCGAGTAGACGGTGACGGTGGCGAACCGCCCTTCGGCGTCGCTCGTGTCGACGGCCCAGTTGTCGGGATGGTCGAAGGCCAGGCCGAAGCGTTCGAAATGCATGAGGACTCCTCAAGGTGGGTCACCCGCAGGCCACGGGCAGGTCAGCGGCAGGCGGCGTGGGACGATTTTCCCGGCCGATTCTAGCGGTTTGTGCCGCCGGAGCGGTCTGGACCGCGCCCCGGCCTGCCGCTACTGTCCCCCCCTCGCCGACCGCCGGTCCGGCGTCCCGTGTCTCCTGGTCACACGGCCCCCGCGGGGGCCGTCCGATCGCATGCCCCAGTCGCTCGGCTCGGCCGCCGTCCTGCGGCGACCGCTCGTCGCCCACCTCGCCGACTACGCGCTGCCAGCGGTCATCCTGCTGGCGGTGTTGATCGTGATCGCGCCGGTGCCGGCCCCGCTGGTCGACCTGCTGCTGGCGATCAACCTGACCGTGTCGGTGCTGGCCCTGCTGGCCGCGCTCGCCGCCCGCACGCCCTTGGAAATGAGCGTTTTCCCAACGTTCCTACTGGGCTCCACGCTGGTGCGGTTGGTGCTCAACATCTCGACCACGCGGCTGATCCTCTCCAAGGCCGCGATCGACGGCTCGGCCGCGGCCGGTGAGGTGGTCGAGGCCTTCGCCGCCTTCGTGGCCGCCAACAACCTGGTGGTGGGTGGCGTCGTGTTCGCGATCATCGCGGTCGTGCAGTTCGTGGTCATCACCGCCGGTGCCACCCGCACCAGCGAAGTGGCCGCCCGCTTCACGCTCGACAGCCTGCCCGGGCGGCAGATGGCGATCGATGCCGACGTGCAGGCCGGGACGCTGACCCGCGAGCAGGGCCGTGAGGCGCGCCGCGACCTGCAACGGCAGGCCGACTTCTTCGCCGCCATGGACGGGGCCAGTCGATTCGTGCGCGGCGAGGCGGTGGCGGGCGTGATCATCACGCTGGTCAACATCGTGGGGGGGCTGGCGATCGGCGTCCTGGAGCACGCCATGCCGGTGGACAGGGCCCTGGGCGTCTATTCGCTGCTGACGATCGGCGACGGCCTGGCCAGTGCCGTTCCGGCGCTGTTCGTATCCGTCGCCACCGGCCTGTTGATCTCGCGGTCGAGCCAGGCGGTCGACCTGGGCAGCGAACTCGGTCGGCAGTTCACCGCACGACCGCATGTGCTGGCGATCACGGCGGCTTTTCTCGGCGTGCTGTCGCTCTCCGGCCTGCCGTTCCTGCCGCTCGCCGGCGTGGCCGTGGTCGTGGCGATCGCGGCGATCGTGACCGCACGGCGGCCCGCGGCGGGGTTTCCCGACGATCTACCAACCGACGACACCGGCTCCGCCGGGGAGCGTCGCCGCGGGCCGGCCCGGACGACCCGTGGTCCCACGGTCGACATCGCCGCCGACCTGCTGGCGGACGAGCGGATCGTGGTGGAACTCGGTGGCGGGCTGGTGGGCCTCGTCGCGGGCGATGCGGCGCCGCTGGCCAGGAGCGTCGAGGACCTGCGGTCGAGGCTGGCGGCCGATCTGGGCCTCGTGCTGCCGGCCGTCTCGCTGCGCGATGATCTGGGCTTGGGTGACCGGGCCTACCGAATCTCGATCGCCGGCGACGTCGTCGCCAGCGAGGACGTGCCCGCGGCGCGGCTGATGGTGATCCCGCCGCCCGGCGAGCAGGCCGCCGATGGCGACGTCGCCACCGATCCGCTCACCGGTCGGTCCGCCCTCTGGCTGGGCGAGGCGCGGGCGGAATCGGCCCGCGGCCGGGGCGCGACCGTGCTCGACACGGCCGGGGCGATCGTCCGTGGGCTCGAGGCCGCCGTCCGCCGGCATGCCGACCGCCTTTTGTCACGCGATGCCGTGGGACGGCTCGTCGAATCCCTGCGGGCCAGCCAGCCGGCGATCGTCGAGCAGAGCGTGCCGGCCGCGCTGTCGATCGCCCGCATCCAGCGGACGCTGCAGTGCCTGCTCCGCGAGGGGGTGCCGATCCGGCCCCTGGCCGATCTCATCGAAATCATGTCCGACCACGCCGCCGAAGCGGCCGAACCGTGGCAGCTCGCCGAGATCGTGCGACGCCGGCTGGCAGGAACCATCTGCCGCCGGGCGCGAGATCCAGAGGGCAGGCTCACCGCGGTCCGGCTCGCAGGCGGCGGCCTCGACCTCGTCCAGACCGCGACCGGGACGGCGCGGCCGCCGGAGCGGCTGGTCGCAGAGCTTCGACGGGCCACGCGGGTGGCGGTCGATCGCGGAGGGCGGCGGGTGATCGTCGTGCCGGGCGCATCGCGGCGGCTCGTCCGCGAAGCCCTGGCCCGTCCCTTGCCCGACGTCTGGGTGTTGGCGGAAGAGGAGGTCCGCGACGAACAGCGGCTGGAGGTGTTCGCCACGGTCGGCTGGGAGGATCGGGCCCAGGCGGCCTGACGACCGAGCGGAGAAGACGGGTGGTCTGGAGGAGCGCCCCGGAAATGGTTGGAGAACTCAGGGACTGGCGGCCGATGTCCGGCGGTCCGACCGAAAAGTTGACGGAAACGTGGAAGGCAGTCGAGGTAGGGCATCCGGGTCCGTCTGGCGGTCCTGAAGGCCCCATCAGGCAGGCCCATCAAGGAGGATGACGTGGCAGTGCGCACGCAACGGTCGGTGGAGGAGATTCAGGCCATCTGGCAGGAGTTCAAGCAGGACCAGTCCCGCGAGGATCTCCGCAACCATTTGATCGAGATCTACCTTCCGCTCGTGAAATACAACGGTGAGCGGATCTGGGCGCGGCTTCCCGACGGTGTGGAGCTCGACGATCTTGTGTCGGCGGGCACCTTCGGCCTGATGGACGCGATCGACGCGTTCGATATGGGACGCGGCGTGAAGTTCGAAACCTACTGCGTGCCGCGGATTCGCGGAGCGATGCTCGACGAGCTGCGGACGATGGACTGGGTGCCGCGGCTGGTCCGCAGCAAGGCCAGCAAGCTCAACGAGGCGGTCAAGACCCTGGAGGCCCGTCTGGGCCGTACGCCGGCCGATTCCGAGGTGGCCGAGCATATGGGCCTGTCCGCGGAGGAGTTCGAGAAGTTGCTCGTGGAGGCCAACGCCGTCAGCCTCGTGAGCCTCAACAAGAAGTGGTGCGAGACCGATAGCTCCAAGGATGTCCACGAGATCGACATTCTCGAGGACAAGAAGGGGGACGACCCGACGCGTCGCATCCAGAAGCACGACCTGATGCGGCTGGTCACCAAGGGTCTCAACCGCAACGAGCGGCTGATCATCATCCTCTACTACTACGAGGAGTTGACCATGAAGGAGATCGGGGCCACCCTCGACCTCTCCGAGAGCCGCGTCAGCCAGATGCACTCGGCGATCGTGGAGCGGCTGCAAAACCAGCTCGGCCGGCGGAAGCCCGAGTTCGCCATGTAACGGACGGACTGGAAACTGGGCAGGCGGGGCAAGCCTGGGCCCCGCACGATGGTGACAATCGGCAGCGAAAAAAATTGTTCAAGTTCGGGAACGGGTCTGTCGATGATGACAAGTTGCCGAGGACGCGGGTTGGACGATCCGAAAAGTCGTCTTTGCCCGCGTCCGCGGGCGCGGCAAGAATGATGACGACAGGCGAGCGGCAGCGAGGCCCGACTTCGGTGCCGGCCGTCTGGAGGACGGGGAGGTCGGCAGGGCAGAAAATGACCGAACGAACCGGCGGCTAGCCGGCCGCGTAGAGCGGATCGTTCGGGGGTGGGACGGATTCACGACAGGGGAAGGAGCACAACATGAACATCTTCGGCGTGTTTTCGACGCATGGTTCGCAGGGCCTCGGTGCCGTGAAGGGCGTGGAGGCGATGAAGGCGACCGAGCAGGCCGCCGAGATCGCGGCCCGGCCGGGTGTGAGCGAGGTGCACGACGCCGTCACGCTTTCGACCGAGGCGGTCCGTGCGGCGGAGTCGGCCTCCGACATCCGGATGGACAAGGTGGCCGCCATCAGGGCCGCCATCGCCGACGGCAGTTACGAGACGGTCGAGAAGCTTGACGTGGCCCTCGACCGGTTGCTCGAACGGCTCGGGTAAGACGGATCACACTTGAGCCCCGCGCGCCGCCGCCAGATTCGTCATCGTGCGCTCCCTGCCTGCTGAGGGCATGATTCGGCCTCCACGCAAGGAGGTCCTCTGGCCGTCAGCGAACGGAATCGCGGCGACCGGCGCAGGCTCGCCCGCTGGATCGCCAAGGAATCCGAC